>JASJCB010000080.1 GCA_030066195.1 Acidobacteriota bacterium | reverse complement strand
CGCGTCAGCGGCTTAAAAAGAAAGAATGTTTAGAAAAGCGCGTTGTTCCTCAATGAATGAAAGTCAGGGCGAGACCGAAAGAGGTTCCGGGCACTTGCTATGGGCAACCTTTCGCAATGATATTTGCCGCGTGATGCGCGGCACCTTCGAAGAGATTCGGCGATGTGCGGGAGCTGTCCCGGTAGTCATGAATGTACGTTTGTGTTTACCGGTTTTCTCGGTCCAAGGTTTCGCCAGGGGCGTTACTTGGCTTGTCAGGTTTTTGGTTGAAGTTCCTGGATGCTTTCGGCTGGCCGGCTGGTTTTTAAGACGCGTCAGCGGCTTAAAAAGAAAGAATGTTTAGAAAAGCGCGTTGTTCCTCAATGAATGAAAGTCAGGGCGAGACCTAAAGAGGTTCCGTGCACTTGCTATGGGCAACCCTTTCGCAATGTTATTTGCCGCGTGATGCGCGGCACCTTCGAAGAGATTTGGCGATGTGCGGGAGTTGTCCCGGTAGTCATGAATGTACGTTTGTGTTTTCCGGTTTTCTCGGTGCAAGGTTTCGCCAGGAGCGTTACTTGACTTGTCAGGTTTTTGGTTGAAGTTCCCAGGCACTTGCGATGGGCAACCCTTTCGCAATGCTATTTGCCGCGTGATGCGCGGCACCCTCGAAGAGATTCGGCGATGTGCGGGAGCTGTCCCGGTTGTCATGAATGTACGTTTATGTTTTCCGGTTTTCTCGGTGCAAGGTTTCGCCAGGGGCATTGCTTGGCTTGTCAGGTTTCTGGTTGAAGTTCCTGGATGCGGCTGGCCGATTCCTTTCGCAATGCTATTTGCCGCGTGATCCGCGGCACCCTCGAAGAGTTCGGCGCGTCCGTTCACCAGGTCAGTGAAAGAGTCTGCAAAGCTTCGACAGTTGCAGGCTGAAAGGCTCCCTTTTATGTAAACACTTCCTGGATTCCTTTTGAGGTCTCGGTTTGAACGCGAGCTGATTAAAAAGTTGGTGCGGGTCGGGCACCGAGCTTGCGAGGTCCTGGCCCGCTTCAACTTTTTCATCAGCGGTCCTTGATAAGGTTGGGTGTCGCGCTATCATAGAAAGAGGTCGGCGGCTGTGTCCTTTGCTTCCTGTCTCCCTCCGTCGGCCTCTAAAACTTTACAGCGCGACGGCCCCGACCTTGTCAAGGACGCGTGGACGTGGCAGTATCGACCCTCTTTGAACGGGCTATCAGAAACTCGCGCCAATGATGGCCGATATTTGTGATTGTGATCTTTGGAATGTAAAAAGCACACCCCGCAATGTAAAACATTTTTTACATTGCATAGGGTCGCACATGAGTCACGATCCACACACCTAGCAACCTTAACCCGTTTGAAACCAGTTGATGGACCGGGTCAATTTATCTTTTTCAAAAAAGTGTGAGCCACCTCAGACCCATTTCGCGCTTATAAGTCAACACGGCGGGAGACACCGCCGTGGGGTAGGGTTTGCCGGGCTCCTTCAAGCTTTCACGCTGAGGAGCCCGACTTGTTTTTGGGGTAAGCATTCCCCCGCCGGCGAACAGGTCTGAACAGACAGGTTTACCCGTACCCGGCAGCCATTCTCTGCCTCCTTGAAGCGCAAGTAAAATCACCGGGGTTTCCTCCCTCGTGAAGAGAACCCCCGGCGCCTTGCCGGCCTCAGGGAAAAAGAACAATTAATTGATCGGGAATCCATTGAACGGGCGCGGATTTAATCCGCCCACGCGAGCGCTCATTCTCGCCGATTCGGGTCCTTCGCGGTCAAATTCTCTTCAATCTTCCAACCCCAAGATGTTTCATCGTTGGTTTCCCGATCGGCAAACATGAGCAAGGAGTGACTACCTTTTTAGTTGTGGATAGCGCATTTTGGGCCGGAAATGTAAACCTACGCGCGGAACAGGGCACTCCCACTCCAGTGGGACATGCCTGTTCCGCGGAACAGACCAGTGCCACTGGAGTGGGAGTGGTCTGTCCCACGGAACAGACCAGTGCCACTGGAGTGGAAGTGATCTGTCCCGCGGAACAGACCAGTGCCACTGGAGTGGAGGTGATCTGTTCCGCGAAACAGACCAGTACCACTGGAGTGGAAGTGGTCTGTTCCGCGAAACAGACCACTTCCACTCCGGCGGAACATGTGTGTCCCGCACGAATAAGTTGTTAAATGAGCCGGAAACACGGCACATGGGACGCGTCATCCGGTTGTTTCGTCGTGGCAGATGATGCGCGTGGAGGAGAATCAAAGTCCGTGGAGCGTTCCTTCCAAGTATGGTTGCGGATCCCTGCTTTCTTTCGAACCATTGACCACATATGGAATAGGGTGACAGGGTTATCAGCTTGGAGAGAGCACAAGGGTACGCGGGGATGAACAGTCCGCGTCACGCAAGTTCCCATTCGCGCTCAATCGTGTCATTCGCGGTCAAATATTCTTCAATCGCCGACACCGAGAGGAACCTTTCTCGGCGCAATGTCGGATAAACGTCCTACCCTGACAAGTCTCTGTCAGCCGGGGGATGATGAAAAGCAAGGTAGAACGGCCCTTCACCGCTGACAATCAAGAATCAGCAATTAGGCAGCTCGAAGGTCATTCCAATAGGTATCCCATAGGCCGTTGGAGCGGGCGAGCCGCAATGCGATCACCTTATCGGCATTACCGGGAAACCCACCAGGCTCCCGCTAACTTGAGGCAAGCTTGGAGGATATGTCGATGTGCACTTTCAGACCTGTCCGGCCGCCGCGTATGAATTCGACGCCGTGAGTTATGGGGCGCAGTCACAATTCTGGACGAATTCCAACAGCTTTTTCAGATTGTCGTCTTTATCTCTGGCGATACGCACTTTGACCAGCCGAATCATTTTTTTATTTGGCTTATTTAGGTAACACCGTGCATAGAGAATCGCATTGGCCATGATGTAATAGAATTTGTTTGCGTCTCCGACAGCTAAAGCTTTATGGCGAGATTCTTGGGTTTTCTCCATACCTTCCCAGTATTTCCCGGTCAGCATGAGAAATAAGCCCATGCCGGCCAAAGCATCGGATTGACCACGAAGGCTTTCCTCGCGTTTGTAAGCGGCATAGCTCTCTTCACTGAAAAACAGCCCTTCTTCGTAGTTACCTTCGAGTAATGCAAGACGGGCGCGAAGATAGTTGAGATAACCCATCTTGTACTTTTCTCTTTCACCCAGAATCCTGTTTGATTCTAGAACTTGGGCCGCTTGATCGGTCTCTTCTTTGTCAAGAAAAAATTTTGCAAGCCCTAAATTTGCGTAGAAAAGCGAGTCGGTTCTACCCCCCGCCTCATACATTTCTTTCGCTTCTGTCATAACCAAAACAGCCTCATCGGTTTCTCCCCGCTTGGCGAGTAGGTGAGCTTTAAGGTATTTCAAGTCAGCTCTTTGCTTAGGGGGAGTACTTTCTTTTCCAAGGTGTTTTTCGACAATGCTCCAGGACTGATCGAGATCCCCGAAAAGAAAGAGATCCCACGCCCTGGAGAACGGGGTCTTGGCGTTTGCACCTGAAAATGAGGTGCATATGGATAAAATCGATATTAGTGTCAATACCTTCTTCATACGAGCCACCTTGTCCGATGTCAAGTTCTCTCTAAGAATTCAAGGACAGGAATTGTATCTCGCTGACACGACTCCCATGCACCCTAATCAAACACCCTCAAATTCAATAGTTCCCAGAAAATGTGGGCCCAACCGCAACAGTGGCAACAATCCTCGCAAAAGCTAAATGCAAATGAATAAACGAGAAAATAACAGTGGCTTTAGTCTCATGATTAGAAGCCCTCCCTTGTGAAGTGTTGAAGCAAAAGCAGTGCCATAAACTACAAGCGCTGTCAATGCGAAAGATTCTGCCTGAAGCCGCATTGCGAGGTCAATACGTGGCACTGTATTTTGAGCGCTGGTTCATTAATTCAATGCCGCTGAATCCAGAAAGCCGGACAGGCTGTCCGGGAAAGTGGATCGATCTTGGTGAGCAGGAATATTCGTCCGGTAACGCGGCTAAAGGCCTCAACAGGAGCGCTTACCGTCCCTATAATGAATTTTATGCTTGCATTTTGATTTTTTTTTACCTATATTCGGCAACAAAATAATATAGACATCATGGGGCTGTCATGCTTTTGTGTCTCTTCTATCTGCTTTCTGTTGAGTTTGTTGAGGTAGAGACCGGTGTCGTCTATGACCCGGTTCCAGAGGATTCCGAAGTCCAGATGATGTTTATTCGCAACATTGCCATGGATGAATCGCAGAATATGTATGCGCTGGATACGCGGGCGAGTGTTGTATTTTCTTGGGATCAAGAAGGTCATTACCGCATGTACTTCGGCCACGCCGGGAGCGGTCCCGGTGAGTTTGGTTTCAATGAACATACACAACAGCAGGCAGCAATCGCCTACACGGACGGTATGATCTGTGTTTATGACGGTCAGCAGGGCAAGCTTCATTTCTTCGATACAGACGGTAACTTCATAGAGGACAAACCGTTGGGGGATAGTCCGGGCCCCACCCGCTTTTTCAGGGCTACTAAATCGAATGCGTTTGTTTTAAACCAACACCACTATAAGAGAACAGGCACGGTTAGTATTCTCAAGTTATTCGATGATAACTTTAAAAAAGTTATGGATTTCAAGGAATTCCCGGAACGATACTGGATTCCCAAGCGCACTGATGGAAAATTCGTAGGTTGGAAGGTCAACGCCTTTGCCCCGGAACTGGTTGTCTACGCGGGTGCTGAATCGGATGAAGTTCTTATCGGAAGAAATGAAGGGCCCTATTTTGAAGTGGTCAACCTGCTGGAGAAAAAATCTTGGAAAGTCCCCTTCAAAGTGGGCAGGCGGGATGTCTCCCGTGACGATATCAGGGAATTCAAGACTATGTCATGGGTCAAGAAAAACCCTGCCTACGAATTGAAGTTCCCGGACAAACACCCTTATTACCGCGGTATTCTTCCAGTCGATAATCGAGGGTATTTACTCTACAGCACCTCTCCTGTTTATCGAGTTGTTCACGGAACCGTTATCGACAAGGCGGGGAAGGCACTTGGTAAGTTCCGCTATGAGTGCGGAGAGGACGGCGGTATCGACGGTGTTCAAGGCAGAATATTCAGCCTGGATTCAGATGTTGAGGGCGCGTATACCTTGAAAGAGCTCAAATTGAAGCTGGGCGCAAAATCTGATTGAACACTTAAACACGGGTACCTAAATCTGCCATTTCGACAGTCGATCTGGAATCATGGACACGACATGTCTTTTTCAGTCGTTTTCTGCTGCTTTTGCAGTCGTTTAGGTGTGGCATCGACTTTGCACAGGTAATATTGAGATCCTGACGGGATAATCGATATCAGGATGTTCAATCACCCATCTGCATGCACAGTGCAAACCGGATTCCAATTGCATGCGCCAGGCCTTATCATGTGGTTACGGAGGAAACATGCCGGGTCTATTTGCGGCCGTCAGTGAATCTTGCGTTATCTCGACCGGGTGTCGGCTATCAGATGATAACTGCCTGGTTGACCTACCTCCGGTTATTCACCTCAAAAACCGGGAGGTGTCCCCGTGGCAGACTTAACCTGGCTACTTGAACGATATGTTTCCTGGTCTATCAAAATAGGTCAGTTTCAAGAAGTGACACCGTTGATCACCACTATCATCAGCGGCGTCATGGCCTTTGTCATCCTCCTTCTTTCCCGGAAAACTCTGAGAGAGGAAAAATGGCTTCTACCCTTCGGACTGGCCTTCTTTCTTTTGTTTGTCCATTACGGGTATCGCTTCCTCTATCCTTCTTCCTCGCCCGCTTTGTTCGGACCGGTGACCAGCTTGCTTTTTCTAGCTGCCGCACGTGCGATTCTATTTCAGGGAAATAAGCAGGTGTCATGGAGGAAAAAACTATTTCCCTGGTGGGCAATCATTATTGCAGGGTTGGTTTTTCTCGCCGACCTGATGTCGTTCCTCGGGCCGTACCATCGTCTTCCCAGCGGTATCTTTTCGGCATTTTGTCTGTTCCGACTTGCGTTTGCCATGTTGACCGGTTTCAATGCCAATACTACTTTTCTGAAAACCATCACCTGGGTGGGCACAGGCGGCACCTTTTTCTACTGTTTTTTATTTCTCATCTATGCTTTTCATCCCGTGATTGCTTGGGATTGGATGGGAGGTTTTAACCTGGTTGAACCCGGAAGTACCGGCCGGAGTTTTTTTGGAGCCGGTTATGATAAAGAACAACCCATCGTTGCTCATATGGATACCTTGTTGTTTGCCGTTTATATTGCATTCGAAATCAACCTGTTTTTCGGCGCCTTTTTTCTGGCAGTTCGCAGTATGGAAGTTTTTTCTTTAAGTGACCGCAAACTGTTGAAGCAAATGACGCATGGTAACGTAGAGTACCTGGGTGAAAAAGGAGAGGGGATTCTCAAGGCGCTCGGACAAAGTACCAATGCAAACCAAACGGCCCTTTGCATTAGAATACCCGGGCGGAAAGACAACCAGGTGGGTTGGTGGGCTTGGTTTTCGGACAAACCAAGGCATGAAAATCCGCTTCTCCTTCCCATGCCCGCCGCGGAAAAAAGCCTGGCGGGTCGCGTCTTTGCCACGGGGGAAGGCATTTCCAGCGGTAATTGGGAAAAGGACCCTGAAATTAGAGACATCTATCAAGCTTACGCCGAAGGTATGAAATCCATTATTACCGAACCCGTTTTTTATCAGGGGGCGATTATCGCTTGCCTCAACCTGGAATGGAAAAAGGCAAGCGCCTGTTCGGCCACGCTCGTTTCTCGGGTTAAAGAAATGGCCAAATATATTGCGCCCACCATCCATGCCAAGCGACAAATGATGTCCTTGGAACAATTAAGCCGTGCCTTCGACGCAGCGAAAGCAAAAAAGACAAGCCTGTCCACATTCGTGGAATCCATGATAGGAAACATTCAGGATATTATGGCGCCTTATGCCACCGTTTTATTGATGGATATAGGCTTTCAACGTCTTATTCTCGTTTGTGATGAGCGGGGCTGCCGTAAACCGAAATACCTTCCCACGGACGGCATTGCGGAAATGGAAAAGATGCGTCAGGATCTCTGTCGAGAATACGATAATTCCGTCCCCATTTACCAGAACCTGAAAAAAGACGGCATTGATTTGGGTCGGATGGCCCTGATTGTCGGTCGGAAATCGAATGAGAGGGATCGCCCGACCATGGCGAGGGACGATCAGTACCGTAAGGCAGTCGCCGCCCTTGCCGTCAACGCCACGATCGATATCATGGAGATGGAATCCAGTTCGGCGCTTCACAAGTTACAAGCCGGTTTCGATGCAGAATCTTCCAATAAATTGGATGACTGGTATGCCGTTATCGATCGAGAACTGAAAAAACTCGGCGTTGTCTGGACCGCGGCATATGTGACTGATTCGGACGGTTCTGTCGATTTCTGGGGCAAGAATCGGGTGTATTTGGAAAGCCTTACCTCCGGACAGGAAGAATCCATTTACACTACGTGTCTGACTGAACCCTTAAACGACGCCTACTGCATCATTCGGCTGTTGTTGAACGGTTCTCTGGCCTGCATCTGGTTGGGTCTCGGCATCTCGGATTTCGACAAGGAAATGGCCTTCGACCCTTCGCCGTGGCGGGCCTTCTTGGATCGACTCAGACAAAGCGCCGATCTTGCCCTTACCCGCATCACCAACCAAAAACTCGAACTCCAGGCTGAAAGGTTGGAAGCCGAAGCCATCACCGCAAACTTGAGCGCCCTTTGGCTCCACGAATTGGGAAATATCTCAGCCGAGATTAACAGCAGCGCCGGGAGCGCCGAGGATAAGCTCAAGCTGGAGCATTATGACAAGTGCCGTGATCAGATTGGAAACATTAAAAATCTGACTCGAGATTTTTCCAACATCGTCAAGTCCATTCCCAGAAGTCAAGACTTGAATCTGAAGCCTGAAATATTGACCCTTCGAGATGTTTCCACCCTTGTCAAAAACCAATACAAGGTTCTTTTGGCTCGAAGAAACATATCCCTGAATATGGAGATTTCTCCGATACACCTGGTCAGCATTCCCCAACCGATCGCCTACCAGGCAGTGGCCAACCTGATCATGAATTCCGCCAAAGCTATCCATGCCGGCGGCATGATCGATGTTCGATCGGACGATGATGATACATTTGTTTACTGCGAGGTTACCGATAACGGCCCCGGTGTGCCTGAAGACATAGCGGATCGTATTTTCGAAATCGGTTTTTCTACGAGTGGAGGCCAGGGGCTCGGCCTGCCCTCCTGTCGATCTGTTCTTCAAAAGTTCCAGGCAGATATTGAGTACGATCGTGATTATAAAAACGGGGCTCGTTTCAAAATTAAGTTTCTAAGAGCAAAAGATAATGAGGTTTTCAGAACAAGGAGGGATACCAATGAAGAAGTTTATCTACCTGGTTGAGGATAGGGACGGACTGCGGAAGAGTCTACACGAAATGTTCGAGGATCGCGGTTTTCGAATACAAAGCTCAGGGACAGCCGGAGGTGTACGGGAATTTCTAAAAACATGCCTTGAGCCTCCCGATGTGATCATACTGGATATGCATCTGGGAGCCGGACCGAGCGGTGGAGAATTAGGCTTGGAAATCTGTGAAAGGTTTTCCCAGGCACCGCCTGAAGTTTTGATTTACTCAGCTTACGACGACCAACATTACTACAAACTCGCCCTACGCCTTAGAGCCACATACCTTAATAAACAAGACTCGGATCGCCTGGATTTGTTGAGGTATGCGCGTGTTCTTGCAGCGAGGCATCCATTCAGACTCGGGTGGTCCAAGTTTGCCCATAATTTGGATACTATCGCCGAACAAAGTAGTAGCGCCACGGAGGCTATTCGAGGCGTATGCGAAGAATATCTCTACCCGGCCCTCAAAACCTCCCTCGGTGGACGGTTCCAGCTATTGTTAACTCATCAAAACCAGAGTTGTTTTTTCGGTACTATCCCCAATCTGCCCGAAGTTAGTTCTATCTATTCTCCTCTCTCACGAATATTGAATAATTTGCAAGGCCCGACCGAGGTTAATGCTCAAGATTTATCTAACAGCTTGGGTTTAAACGTCGCCAACGAGGCCGAAATAGAAATATTGGAAAAGCTTCAAGGCACTGTCTTCGTCAATCTATATTCCACGAAAGACACTAATTTATCGTTGGGCATTTACCAGGAGAAAGAGCCCGATGTCCTTTTCCCCGAAAATGCCATGGCACTGGCCAAGGTTATGCAAGAACGCTTTAAGCCGACCCTAATGGAGTCACTCTTCCACACCGTTCGTCTTTTCTCCGAAAAGGAAATCGAGAAAAAGAAGCTGATGGAAGCCACGGCCCGTTTTTGTTTTTATGTGGGGCAGGCACAGCGGACCATTTATAAAAAGGCCGATCAGGCCGGTGAAATAACTCCCGATGCGATCGAATTACCGAAATTAATGGAACTGAGCGGCAGTTTGCAAAATGTGAGCAACATGCTTCATCCACTTTTCCGTGGAGCCCATGACCCCGATGAGGGTTCCGAGGCGATGCACCCCATCTCGATCACAGAATTGCTGCGGTTTGCTTGGGATGATTTGAAAGAGCGAGAGATGATTTCCCATCCCGACAATTTTCAAGTTCAGGGAGATTGCACCGTTCAAGGGAACCGCTCAAAGCTACTGACCGCGGTTAGTCATATCCTGCAGTGGTTTGCGTTACGAATGCCGAAAAGTGCCGGCTATGGACATCGACCCGAACTGATCGTGATCTGTAATCAATCGGCGGCAACCGTCATTTTTGAGGATAACAGCCCCCGCCTCCCCGAAACATTTAGAGAGAACCTGTTTGCTCCTTTCTCTACACCACAAATACAAGTTAACCAAATGACCGCCAATTTAGGCCTGTATGTTGCCAAGGTAATGATCGAGGTGGCCAATCATGGTTCTCTTGAAGAACGGTCCGATGAATTACCCGAGGAATGGGGACATCGATTGGTGATGAAATTTCCCCATCCAGCCAGGGACTATGGTTACCCCCAACGTGGAATAGGATGAGTAAATGAAAGTCCACCTGATATCTCATGAATATAAGCAATTGGAGACCCTTAGGGACTCCCTTTCCCAAAATGGCCTCGAGGTTACCCTGGTCGCAACCCCCTGGGAAACCCAAGATTGGGGTACGAGTCGTTTGGTTATTTTGGTAACGCCCTCGGAGGATGCGGAAACATTGTGGCGCGTCGTCGAACATGCCGGGAAAAAAATGGGAGCCTCACAAGACCTGATGGTTTGTTGTCCAAGCCTGTTCGATAACGATGAATTTCTGACACTCGGTGCCTCAAAAATCATAACCCCCGATAATTGGGGTGCCGCGGCGGTGGCGGAACGCATTCTGGGTGAAGTTTTTCTAATGCTGCCCAAGGAACAGAGTCGCCTCGGTTCTATCTTGGGCGCAACGAGAACCATGCGCAACTTGTATGCAATCATCAAAAAGGTTGCCTCGCTGAGAGAACCGGTTTTGATTCTCGGTGAGATGGGAACCGGTAAGGGCATGTTTGCGGATGAAATTCATCGGCTTAGCAATCGATCCGAAAAACTGTTTCTAGTTAATTGTGCCGAATTCAAGCCCGAATTATTGGAGAGCGAGCTCTTCGGCCATAAGGATAAATCCTTTACCGGGGCGGTCAAAAGGCAAGGCCTGTTGGTGAGCGCCGGTGAGGGCACCGTTTTTCTCGATGAAATCGGGGAATTGGAAACCCATGCTCAAGCCAAACTCCTCAATGTCGTGGAAAAGAACCAGGTTCGTCCCATGGGTGACAATAACTTCTATCCGGTTCGCGCCCGGATGATCTTTGCCACCAATAGAAATCTCCACGAAGAAATCCATGAGGGAAAGTTCCGATCTGACCTCTATCATCGATTGTCTTACTACGTCCTTGATTTACCGCCTTTGCGGGAACACAAGGCCGATATTCTCTTGCTGGCCGACCATTTTGTCGATCAGTACAACCAACAGTATGGTAAAAACCTGGCATTACCCGAACAGGGTCTGGACATGTTATTCCAATACGACTGGCCGGGGAATATACGAGAACTCCGTAGAGCGATATACCGGGCGGCCGGCTTTACGGATCATCAAAAATACATAGATATACAACAGCTGCAACAAGCAGTATCCGGTAATGCACAACGCCGAGCAGCCAGGCACGCCTTTGAATTCGATCCAATAGCGCAACCATGGCAGAAGGCACACGATCACTTCCGCAAAGCCTATTTCCGGAAGCTCTTGGCCGAGGCTTCCAGCAAGAAGGAAGCTATCGAGATCTCCGGAATGAGCCGAGCCCGGTTCTACGAGATTCTCAAAGCAACAGGCCTGAATGAAGAGGATGGTAAGGACGAATGACAAGCGAGCTTAACCATCGAAATCATTTAAGGCCTACAAACCTCAAACCTCGTTTATCGAACCGTTTGAATTATCCAATTGTCTTTCCTCCTAAGGCGTACCTACACCATCGGGCGGGGGTTTGGGAGGGTCCCCGTCACCACCCATTCGGCAATGAATCAGGCCGTTCGGTCCTTCATTTTCCAGGATAAATGAGGGATCATTGAATATTGAATCGGTGCTTTCTATGGTTGTTCCGGCATATACAGCACCGAACATCACGAACAAAACACAAAGTATCGAGGCTTTAATAGCTCTCATAGAGTTCCTCCATAAAGGAAAGGTTTTTATTCGGTGATTTGAAAACCCCATACTTATACCACAGGCTCTATAGGTTGCCAATTGCTTTTTTCTTCAAAAAAGAAGGGATTTACCAAATCTTGTGAATATATCACCGCAATTAAGAGGATGCACCTATTTTCACGGTGTTCAGAACTTATTAATGAACAGGCTTTTCAAAGGTGGACTTACCCAATTACGCATTCATTATCGGGGGCAAAAGTAGCCGGCTGCTTGAATCGTCCGAGCTTTATAGGATCTGGTGCTCTTTTTCCTCACACCGGCCTGTCGCTGATATTAAACCCGGGGAAGTTCAGCGGGGCCATGAGCGGTGTTCCTTTAAATCTACAGCTCTTTGGTGACCTGGAAGCGGCTGGTGCGGCGGTAGCGGTCGCCGGATTCGTTGTCCGTGATTTCAATCAGAAGATCATAGGCGCCCGGCGGGAGCGAGCGGGTGTCCAGGGAGCCCATGTAGCGGTAGGTGCGGCCCGAGTACTCGTAAACCCGGTTCAGTGTGCTGCCCAGGTTGATATGCCGGCCGCCGCCGTCGCGGACCGAAAGCGCCACCACATATTTTTCCGGGTTCTTTGAGTAGAGATGAAAGTAAAAGGTAATCAGTTCAGGCGTGAGAAAGCGGCGCTCCACATGCGGCAAGAAATGTCGGTCGCCGATGAACAAGGGGTCTTCGATGCGCCTTAGCTGCGCCTTGGGAGATTCGTTGTGCAGGCGCGGCAACACCAGCAATTGTGCGTATTCCGTGGTAGACAACAGCACCTGGCTCAAGGGTTCGCCGGGGTTGACGATGCGCGCCGCGTCCAGGGGCAGTTCGCCCAGACTCAGGGCGCCGCTGTTCAGGTCGCGCACATAGAAACGCACCACCGCCGGGACCTGTTCCGTAATCAAGACATCGTAGAGTACCCGGTCCAGTTTCTTTTTTTGCAGCACCAACTCCGATTGGGTGATGTCGATAATGCGGTTGTCCTTGCTGATCAGCGCGAAGCCCACTTCCAGCGCCGCGCCCGACATCTTTTCGCCGGGCATGCGGGCGTAAACCGAGATGCGGTAGGTGCGATCCTCACCCAGAAAGACGTCGTAGCCGAAGTCCGCGTCCAATTGGTTGACGAAGGTTCGGCTGCAACACAGCAGTGATTCGAACTCCACCCGCCGGTCCCTGGCGCTTAGTTTCAGGTAGGGCGTGCCGGCGCCGAACTCGCGACCGTAGAACAGGCGATAGCCCCGGTTCTGAAGGTCCGGGCGCAGTTCTATTTTCAGGTTCTTCATTCTGCTCTTGGGCAAGGTCCAGGCCAGGCGGTAGTAGTGCTCGATCCGGGTGCTGAGATCGGCCAGGGCGCGGTCCAACTCGCCGGCGCGGGTTACGGTCAACATGCCGCCGGTCCGTTCGGTCAACTCTCGCGGTGCGGTCTCTAACTGGCGGCTGTTTTCGAAGACGGTATTGGAGGTATTGGTCGTCTCGCCGCCGGGCGGGTAGGTGCCGGTATTGGCCAGGGTCAGGTCGTCGATGTCGGGACCATTGTATAACTCGAAATCACTGTTGTTGATCATGGCGTTGAAGGGCAGCAAGCCTCGATTGGTCATGAGAGCGTAGGCGGTGATGTCCGAATTGTTCAAAACCTCCCCCAGGCGAACCATATAGGAGTCGGTATTGGAACCCCGGCTGTTGTATTCCACGAACCCGCCGCCCGTAAGCAACAGGACAGCCAGTCCGCCGTCCCGGTTACGCAAGTCCTGCTCCAGAAGCAACATGTGCGAGTAGAAGGCATATAGATAATCCTTTTTCAGGATTTCCTTGTTCTGCACCAGGAAATTGACCTGATTGGCGAAAAAGCCCTCGTCGCCTTTCATGTGCCGCACCACCGCTTCGATAATGCGCCGCTCCAACTGCTTCAGGTCTCGAAACATGCTGCCGCGATAGGGCGCCTTTTCCAAGGCGCTCAACAGGATCTGCTTATCGTCGGTAAACGCGGTCAATTCGATCATGCCGTTGTCGATATGCACCAGTTTCACCTTGTCGCCGGGGCCCAGCAGGTGCTCGATATAGTATCGCGCCGCGCGTTGGAATTCCCGGAAGGTGGGTTTGTTCATATAGCTGCTGTCGAGGGTCAGCACGATGGAGCGTTGTTTGTGGGAATTGTTGAACGCCTTGTCGGGCGGCGGCGGATTTACATCCCGTCGCCCGCTGAAATCCACCTCCTGGAAACGGGAAATCGGCAGGTTCACCGGTTGCCTCTCACCCGTGGATACGCGAAACGCATTCGGTTCCAACCCCACGACCGGCTTACCCCGGGCGTCGACCACATGCACGCGCAATTCGCGTAGGGGCACCGACGGCCTATCGGTGACCTGGGCGTGGACAACGAAGCCCGCCAGGGGCAAAAACCAGATCCATAATTTCAAAAGTCCCTCGAAGAGGTGGTGTTCTCATCCCGGTCTTGTGAGCACAAGACCATGACCCTATTCTAACCGATGCAACCGCTTGCGGCTCGAATCAAGACGCAAATCCGGCTGGTTAGTGATGTCGCCGCTCGGTTCAGGGGCGATGCAGGCGATTCGCCGTTCCCTTTGGGACCGGTTCAGGCACATAATAGCAGGCTCCGGTAATTGTCCGGGGTCCTGAAGAGGTCATCAAGCATGCTGTTCGAAGAGGAAATGAAGGATTGGCTGGTAGAGGTGGCGGTGCCCGTGCCGTTGCGGCAGACCTTTACCTACAAACTGCCCCCCGGCGAGAACCCTGAGGATGTCAAAGAGGGGCATCGCGTGCTGGTACCCTTCGGGCCCCGCTTGATGCACGGTGTGACCATGACCGACGCCTATCCCGCCGACACGGTCGACCCACCCAAGAAACTCAGAGTCCTGGCCAATTACGACGGGCGTCGTCGCATTCTGACCCCGGAGATCCGCAAGCTGCTGCATTGGATGAAGCGCTATTATCGCGTGCCCTTGGGTGAAGCGGTCAAGCTGGTCATGCCGCCCGGCGTCCTAAGTGAAAAGGAGCCCAGTTTCCGCCTGACATCGGCCGGTCAGGAATTTGCCCGACAATCGGTCGAGGCGCGGGTGCTTGCCCTCTTGGGCGCCAAATCCATGACGCGCAAACAGTGGGAAAATAAGGCGCAGGCCAAAATTCCCTTTGCCGACATCCGCCGTTGGGAGCAGGACGGATACCTTGAGATCATCGCCGAGGGCCGCGAGAAGGAAAGTGTGCCGCATGTGACCACTGTACGCTTGACCCCGGAGGGCGGCGGCGTGGACCCGGACCTGTTGCATCGGGCCAAAAAGCAAAAGGAAATCTTGCTCTGGCTGCGTGAGCAAACCCGCGAGCTGATCGAGGTCAGCGAACTCAACGAGGTGTTCGGCAATGCGAGCGCTCCGGTGGCTCAACTGGAGCATCGCGGTTACGTGAAGGGCGAGCGCGTGCCCAAACACGAACTGGCCGTTTTGCAACAGTACGTGGAGCCCGACAATGCCAAGATCTTGACGCCCGAGCAGAAAACGGCCTACCAGGCGTTGGTACGGTCGTTGGAGGCGCAGACCTACCGCGGTTTCCTGATGTTCGGCGTCACCGGCGCCGGCAAGACCGAAGTCTACCTGCGTGCCATTCAATATTGCCTGGAGCAAGGCCGCCAGGCGCTGTTCCTGGTGCCCGAGATTGCCCTGACCCCGCTCATGCAGCGCCGCATCATGGACCGCTTCGGCGAGCGCCTGGCCATCCTACATTCAGCCGTGGGCGCCGCCCGCCGTAGCGAGGATTGGGCCCGGGTTCTGGCCGGTAAGGTCGACGTGGTGCTGGGCGCCCGCTCCGGCATCTTCGCGCCCCTGCCGCGATTGGGTCTGGTCATTGTGGACGAGGAACACGATCAGAGTTACAAGCAAAACGACGGTATCCGTTATCATGCCCGCGACCTGGCGCTGGTGCGGGCCGATATGGTGGGCGCCACCGTGGTGATGGGTTCGGCTACACCCAGTTTGGAGTCCTGGCATAATCACCTGCGCGGCCGCCTGGAACTGTTGACCCTGAAGAAACGCGCCACAAACGCCAGGCTGCCGACGGTCGATATCGTCGACATGAAGAGCGAGTTCAAGGCCCAGCGCAAACGGCCGGTCTTGTCGGAACTGTTGCAGACCCGCATGCGGGAGCAATTGGAACAGGGCCGCCAGGTGATGATCCTGCTGAACCGCCGCGGCTACTTCAGCTTCCTGCTGTGCCGGAAATGCGGCGAAGCGGTGATGTGCGATCAGTGCGAGGTCACCCTGACTTACCATCGCACCGACCACACCCTTAAATGTCACTATTGCGATGTTTCTCGCGCCGTACCGCAACGCTGTCCCGCCTGCGACCAACCTTCCAAAATGATGCAGTTCTTCGGTGAGGGCACGCAACAGATCCAAGACCACATCCAAAAACTGTTCCCCGATTTCGTTGTCGACCGCCTGGACCGGGACAGGTTGACCAATCGCGACGCAAGCCGCCTTATCCTAAGCGCCTTCGAGAAGGGCAAAACCCATATCCTGGTGGGCACCCAGATGATCGCCAAGGGTCACGATTTCCCCAATGTCACGCTGGTGGGCATTATCAATGCGGATCAGGGTCTGCGCATGCCCGATTTCCGCTCGGCGGAGGTAACCTTTCAACTGTTGACCCAGGTCGCGGGCCGCAGCGGGCGCGGCGAGAACCCGGGTTCGGTGGTCATTCAAACCTACATGCCGGATCACTACAGTATCACCAACGCGGCCAAACACGACTACCTGGGTTTCTTGGACCGGGAACTGCGCTACCGGGAACACATGTTCTACAGTCCCTTCGCGGCCATGGCGGCGATCATGGTGACGCACGAGGACCCGGAAAAGGCGCGGGGCGTCATCGAATGGATGGCCGACCAACTGATGCGCTTCCGCAAGAAGGCGGACCTGGTGGTGCTTGGTCCGTCTCGGGCGCCGATCGGCAAGATCAAAAATGCCTACCGTTTCCAGATCGTGTTGAAATCGCCGAAGCGTGTCGCTCTGCACCGGGTAGCTGATGCGGTTGTCACCGAGGTGGTGGTCAAACGCAAAATGCTGCCGTTGACCGCGGTCATCCTGGATATCGACCCGTACCAGTTTTTTTAGTTCGGGTCGTAACCTGGGGAAACTGCCCATACAGACTGTGGGAATCCCTGGTGATTTCCGGTAGATCCCACAAATTCCCAAAGGACTTACAAAGACGTAATATAGAGTTAACTCGGGCGCAGGGCTTCACGCGTCCGGGGGCCGATGTCGGGGCAGCCCGACGGCTCGAAATGATGAAAAACGCAACTACCTGGACCGGAAGGCGGGGTGAAAAACGCTTACCGGTAAACATTGCGGACGGCAGCCACAAGCTGTTTGCGACGAATTTCGAATCTTTCAAGGCGCGGTTGGTTCAATCGGCGCCTTTTTTATTTCTGGAAGTCCTTATACAACATGCTGGGCTGAATGCCCTTGTTATTCTGGTACTTGCCGCCCTGGTAGGTGATCATATCGCCCTCGATGGTATGGTAGAAAATCTGGCAGATCTCTACTCCGCGGAAGATGCGGATGGGCTGTACAGCAAAGATTTCCAGGGTCCAGAAGCCCTTGAACCCCACGTCGCCGAATCCCGCCGTGACATGAACGAACAATCCCAAGCGACCCACTGACGAGCGGCCTTCCAGCATGGGCACCAGGTTTTGCGTTTCCGTGTGCTCCAGGGTGCGGCCCAGGTAGAGTTTATGGGGCGTCAGCACCAGGCCTTCCTCGGGAATGGTCAATTGGTGGGTTTTGTTGGGCTTGCTCATGTCCAACACTTCTTCGTCGTAGGTAACCAGTTCGTGGTGCAGGGTCAGGTTGTAACTGTTGGGATTCACGCGCGATGGATCGAAGGGATCGATGAAGATGTCCTTTCCCATGCGTTTTTTGATTTCGGGCCCGGATAAGATCATGGAAACCACCTGGATGTGTATTTGGAAATAGGCGGACTGGGGGAATCCGCCGCGGGTTCAGTTAACCGAGATGACGCGTGTACCGGCAATCTTGTTATGCAGGCCGCGATCATCGTCGCCGATCACCACGGTCAAAAAGCCCAGGAAGCAAGGCAGCGTACAGATGATGCAGCCCAGAATGCGCATGGCCAGGGTCTTGGGTTCCAGTCCCTGACGGCCCGGGTCGTCGTCGGCGATGATTTGCAGACCCATGAAGTGTTTGCCCACCGTTTTGCCGTAGAGCATCCAACCGGCCACGATATGTGCCAGACCGGCAAGCCCGCCGACCAGGGAGAACAATGAGGAAACGAGGCCCATTCCCAAAAGGGAGAAGAGGACAGACGGCAAAATCAGGGCAAAGTTGACGCCGAAGTCAATCACATTGGCCAGGAATCGCCGGGTCACAGATGCGGGCTGGGTAGAGGTCGAGGCGGTTTGCTTGAATTGAGCGCCGGGCATGGGGGGCGGTGCCTGCATGGCGGGGGGCGGTTGCATGGCCGGCGGCGGTTGCATGGCCGCCGGCGGCGCCATAGGGGGCGGCGGAGGAGGCGGCATTTTCAGATCGCTGTCCAGCGAATCGAATTCCAGATTGGCGCCCGGGGGCAAGGATTCCTGCTCCGGGACATCGGGGACCGACATGGCGACGGTGTTGGTGACCTCCGGCTCGTTGACCAGCGACAAGGGCTGAGTTCGCTCACCCTCTTTGTCTTCCGCCGCGCTGAAAATGAAGTTGACCCGGCCGGTCATGATGGTGTCGCCGTCTTTGAGCAGCGCCTCGGTGACCTTGCGGCGGTTGAGAAAGGTACCGTTGCTGGAGTTGTTATCCACCAGGAAGATGCGGCCGTCGCGATTTTCCAGGCGGATGTGTAGGCGCGAAAGGCTGGAGTCGTTGATCATAATCGTGCAAGATTTACTGCGGCCCAAGGTGGTGACCTGTTCGGTCAATTCGTAGGTTTGGTAGCCGCCGCCTTGCAACTTTCTTTTAAGAACCGGTGGAGCCATATATCTATTCCCTGAACACAAAATAATATCATGAACCATTATACTCATAGGTTCAACGTTCGCAACGGAAACAAACGGTTGATGCGTCCAAATGCCTTACCTGTCGGGCGATATGCCGGGGCGAGGCGCCCGTGGACATGATATTCGCCGTGCCCGGAATATGTTGTGTTAACATAAAACCAATAAATGGTTTGTAAGCTGCAAAGACATGGCATCGTCGCGAAAGATTGGGTTGAAAATAATACCTAACTGGTGCAAAGTCTACTGCTTGACACTAAGAATGCAAGGTGCTAGGCTGACTTTGCTATACCTCAAGCCCGTCAAGCCCTGGTGTCCTTGGAGGTAGGGTGTCACGTGTTCTGCTTGAATGATGAACTTACAATTCCTTTTGACCGTCTGACCGATTCTTTAAGTCACAAAGGGGGCGTTCGGCATGAGCGAAGAAACCGTCTACCTGATAGACGATGATGATCTTCTGCGCCGTCATATGGAAGTTTTGGTTGAATCGATCGGCCTGCCGGTTAAAAGCTATGCCGGTGCGGAGGCTTTTTTAGCCGAATGTACGCCCGAGTTGCGCGGATGTGTGGTTTCGGACATTCGCATGCGCGGTATGAGCGGCCTGGCTCTGCAAGAAAAGATGAAAGAAACCGGAACCACCCTGCCGCTGATTCTGATCAGCGCCTATGCCGATGTCAAAATGGCCGTGGAAGCCATGCGCAAGGGCGCTCTGGACTTCCTGGAAAAGCCCCTGAAGGACAATGAGTTCCTGGACAAAATCAACGAGGCCATGGCCCGCGACCGCACCATGGCGGAACGCGGCGAAAAGGAGCGGGTGACCCGCGAACGCCTGGACAAGCTGACCGGCCGTGAGCGCGAAGTTTTAGGTCTTTTGATTCAGGGCATGGCCAACAAGGTGATTGCCATGGAGCTGGGAATTGCCGAGCGCACCGTCGAGTTCCACCGGGCAAGAGTCATGTCCAAGATGGGCGCCGATTCCCTGGCAGACCTGGTGCGCATGACCGTTTTCCTGGAAGCCGAAGAGTTGGAGAACTAGAGGACGCGGCCTCGTTTTGAAATGATTTTTTGATGTGCAAAGACCAACTTAGGAGGATTCATGAAAAAAGCGTTTGTCTGCAGCCTTCTCTTGACCATCCTTGCCTTTGGGTTCGTCAACCTCACAGCCGGGACCGGCCGTGGATTCGATTGCGAGGCCCATTGTGCTCAGGTACGGTATAATTGCGAGCAGCAATTCCCGACTGCAAATTGCCAATTGATCTACTTGTCCTGTCTCTCCCGCTGCAATCCCACCTAATTCTAAAGAAATGAGTTCCGAGCCCCGAGGAGTTCAGGTGCTCTTCGCAAAGGCCCCAAGAGAAAGAAGTATAACCCTTGTTCGCGTCACTTGCTCTCGGCTAAATCGAAATCCATCACTGACGTGTTCTCCGGAGTACTCGCTGCCGTTGGCCGCGGCGAGCGCTTCAGATGAAAAAACATCGGGTCGGGGTTGCAACGGGGGAGTAGAAAACGCTTCAGGGATTATGCCGGTAGCCCACGCCGTGGACCGTGGTGATGAGTTTGGGGTTGCCGTTGTCTTCTTCTACCTTTTTACGCAGTTGGGCGATGTGCTGGTCCAGGGTTCTGCTGGTGCCCAGGTAGTCTCTTCCCCAGCCCTCTTGTAAGAGCCGGTTGCGGTCCAGGACCTGATCCGGGTGATTCGCGAATACATGTAGTAGTTTCAATTCCCTGGCGCTCAGGCTGATGGTTCGGTCGTTTTGGTCCGCTTGCAGGCGGGTGGGATCGACCGACCAGGGGCCGAAGGTAAAGGGCTTGTCGCTTGCCCGGTTTTCGCTTTGGGTCAGTTGCGAACGGCGGAGCAGGGCTTCTACCCTGGCCAGCAATTCGTGGATGCCGAACGGTTTGGTCATGTAATCATCCGCACCCAAGCGCAGACCCACGACCTTATCGATCTCCTCGCCCTTGGCCGTCAGCATCATAATGGGCAGCTTGGGATCACCGGTGCGGAGGGTGCGGCAGACATCGTAGCCGCTGATTTCAGGCATCATGACGTCTAAAACGGCCAGGTCGATTGATTCGCGTCCATATGCAGCCAACGCTTCGCGGCCGTCGGCCGCCGCGGTAACCGCATAGCCCTCGCTTTCCAGGGTGGTGATCAATCCCTCGCGGATGTTGGGATCGTCTTCGGCAACCAGAATTCGCGTCATTGCTCCAACTCCTGTGCGATCGGTAGGGTGATGAGGAAACAACCGCCCTTCCCCGAGGGTTGTTCGTAGGCCAGACTGCCCTTGAATTGGGCGATGATCAGGCGGGCGATGCTCAGACCGATTCCCGAACCGGCGTGCTCGGCGGCCAGGGATTGATTGGCCCGGAAGAATTTTCCAAAGATCTTTTCGCGCAGGTATTCGGGAACGCCCGGCCCGTGATCGCGTACGCGGATCGTGACCTTGTCGTCTTTCGCGGCCAGGTTGACGTCGATGTCGCCGCCCTGATCCGTGCAGCCGTATTTGACGGCATTGTCCAGCAGGTTCAGAAGGACCTGCTCGAAGGCGTCCGGGTCGACCAGTGCATGGAGGTCGGAATCAGGGGCCGTAAAGTGACACGCGATGTCGGTCTTTTCGAAGCGGGGTTGCTGGGTTTCCAAGATGCGCTCGATCAGTTCCCGCATCACTTGGGAGACCAGGCGCATTTTGCGGTTCCCCCGTTCCAGGCGACCGAATTCCAGCACATTGTTGACCAACCGCGTCAGCCGTTGACTTTCGCTGATGATGACATCCAGGTAGGTCTTTTGTTTCTCAGTATCTTTCACGCGACCGGCGCCGATCAACTCGGCATACATGCGGATGGTGGTCAGCGGTGTCTTCAACTCGTGAGATACGTTGGATACAAAGCTGGTTTTTTGCGCCGCGTCGCGCATGTGCTGTTCCGTTTGTCGAACCAGGGCTCGCACCCCTACCAACATGGTCGCGATCATGGTCACCAGAAAGATCCCGGCCACCAGCAACAGGTTTCCCGAACGTGCCGGAGCCTTGAGGTCGGGATGGGCGGTGACGCGCCAGTGCGGCAGGGCCGGACCCACGGGCACCGAAATCTCGGCCGGAGCTTCGATTTCGCCGCTGTAGTTTTTGAAGAAGGGCCGACCCGCGTGATCGAAAACCGAAAACCGGCCCTGTTCGGGTGCGGTTTCATTGAGCAGAGGCAGCAAACGGGCGAAGGCATTCATGGTTTCCAATTCCAGCCCGCGGATGCTTTGATCGTCCGCTCGGTGCCAGGCCAGGAGGTAGAAGCCGTCCTCCCAAAACCAGGTCTTCCACCCCAGGTTCGACGGCGGCTGAAGACCCTTCTTACTTATGCTGCTGAAAAAGCCCTCGCTGTATTCCTCGGCTTCGGGTCGGACGGGAGTCCAGGCATCGCGATCGCTAAAGAGCCGCTGGTAACGCTCCAAGAAACGTCGCTCTTCCTCATTGGCCGGTATGCGGGGCAGTCGGCGCTGCATGAATCTGTCCAGGTAGAAGACGCCGCGAACCATGGGGTCCCGGTCGCGCAGTCGGATCAAACCCGCCTCGGGTTGCTCCGCGAGCAGGACCAGTTGGGTCATCATCTCTTCTTGCATCAAAGCAACGTGATTCTGGATCTGTTGAGCCAGGGTGCGCGCTTTGAACTCCAGGTCGGCTTCCATGCCGCGAACGGCTCTGCCCTGCTCGCGCAGCAACAAAACGAAGGCGGCCCCGCCGATCAGCAGGGTCGCCAGGGTAAGAATGCCGGCAATGAGCGGGAGACGGTTCTGCGTCATGCCTTCTCCACGGGTGCTTTAGTTTTGTTGATTCGAATCTTTGTTTTTTTCTTTTTTTTCATTCTTTTTGGGGTCCGGCTTTTCCTTGGGTTTTTCCTTGGTTTTGGGCTTGGTCTTCACCCTGAAGCGCCCCTGGGAAAACTGCTTTTGGTAACTATCCGTCTGCAAGTACTTGCGATTGGCCTTGGTCAAGCCCTGATCGGTCAGGGTGGCGGCCTGGCTACCCACTTTTCGAGCCTCTTTCAGCAGGTCTTCGTCCGAATTCCGAACGCCGTATTTATTCAATTCTTCGCGTGCCTTTTCCAGGACGGCCGCGGCTTCCTTGTTCTTGCCCTCGTCGGCCAATGCGACCGCCTGGTTCTGGATATCGGCGAGTTTGTTCATCAAATAGTCTTTCTGTACGCCGAAATTGGCTGAAGCCAGGACTTCTTTCTTGTCGGTGGAGAACCGCGCGGACACTGAATTGCTGACCGTGGAGAGGTTTTCGGACTCACCGCGTCTGAAAACCGCTTCGGCTCGCACCAGCTCTCGGGTCAGGTCGTGGGACCCGGCATCGATCTCTATTTCCACCAGTACGATTTTCTCTTGCCCGGCATAGAGTTGATTCAAGTTGAAGGTAACCTTATTGCCCTCAATACGGCCCTGGCGACCGATCATACGCAGGGGTTTCACGCCTTCCGCGCAGGTCACTTCCAAACTGACCGTCCTGGCCGCTACTGACAACAGATCACCCAGTTCGCCCGCAAAGATATCGGGAAGTTGGGAGTGGTCGGCAGCGAAGTAGGCGTTCCCGTCACTGGCCTGGGACAGGGCCAGCATGGTGTCCTCGCTGTAGTCGTTACCCACGCCTACGGTGGTTACCGAGATGCCTTCCTTCATCAAGGCGGCGCCCAGGCGGCGGAGGTCGCCGGGCGATGCCGGGCCTACATTGGCCAGGCCGTCCGACAACAACACCACCCGGTGGACTAAGGGCAGGTCCACGTGTTTCCTTACCTCGGCGGCGCCCTGGCTGACTCCGCCGAATAGCGCCGTGGACCCTCCTGCCCGGATATCCCAAATGCGGCTTTCCAGGGCATCGGTATCGGTAGCAAAACGGGGCGGAATAAGAGTTTCTATTTTGTCGTCGTAAACAACCAGGGAAAAATAATCGTTACGACCCAACTGCCGCATAGCCTGGACGGTTCCCTCACGGGCCTTCTGCAGCTTGTCGCCTTTCATGGAGCCCGAGCGGTCCAGGACCACGGCAAGATTGACAGGCGGCCTGCGAACGGTTGACGCCGTTTCGGACGGGCCCTCCAGGGTGATTTTGATCAGCGCCCTTTCGGTTCGGCCGGCGGGCAACACGCCTCGATCCAATTCCAGGCGGCATTGAACTTCGCCGGAGAAAAGAAGGGGACAACAGCACAGTAACAGGACAAACGCTTTTAATCTGGCAGCAAACATGAGATGGTCTCCTTGATTCAAAGACCCGCGGGTTCAGGGTTAACCGGTCTGCTGTTAAAGTTATAGCAGGCGCCGCACGGGCTTGTCATCAAGGGGTAAAATGGTCGTAAAAAAAATGTCATAGGGATTGTCTGTTCCCTGAACCGCCGGTGAAGATGCCTAATTCCCTGCAAAAGACCAACGGGTGAGGTGGGTTTTGTCCTTAACCAACAAACCGGCGGCAAGAGGGACCGGATAGGCCCAGGTGGCGCGTTCGGCCAGTTTGAAGGTAGCCACGGGCTGGTACCGATCAGCGTTTTTGTCCAACACCAACAGCTTGCCCTCGGTGTCCAAAAACAGGACAAAAGCGCCGGCAAGAATGGGCTGAGCGCTGGTGGTTCGGCGGCCTTCGCTTTGCCAGATCAGTTTGCCGGTCTCGGCATTCAGGCAGAAGTACTGCCCCTTGTTCTTGTGGGAGAGCCCGAAGAGTCGGTTCCCGGCAAGTACGGGCGATGCGCAATACAGGACCGCCTCTTCATTCCGCCAGGCCTCCTCGGTCTGCCAGGAGTCGCCGTTGCGCCGGATTTCAAGGCCGAGCGTGTGTCCGTTTTCGCGGCCCGAGAGAATTACCAGGCCGTCGATGACCACCGGGTTGGGGATATTCTCGCGCCATTGCACCTTCCAGGGATACGACCACAGCAGCTTGCCGGTTTTGGGGTCCAGGCCGTTACAGCTGTTTTGGGTCAGCGCCACCAACTGGTTATGACCGGCGATATCGGCCGGGATAGGCGATGCGTAACCGGGCAGGTCGCCGTCCCAGGTCCAACGGGGTTTGCCGTCGGCAAGGTTGTAGGCGGTCATGCGTCCGCTTTTCTCGGCGCCCAGATGAACGATGACCATGTCATCCACTTGAACAGGCGACACGGTGTTGCCGCAAAACAGGGTGCGGTCATCATCGAGGGGCACGCCGAAGTCATCTTGCCACAGCAGTTTCCCCGAGGACGTGTCGTGACAGCGGACGATGCCCGTTACGCCCACGGTAACCAGGCGATTGCCGCTGACCAGGGGTGTGGCGAAGGGGCCGTTGCCGTATTGCGGGGCATAAGGATTGGGCTTGAAGCTGACGGGGTAGCGCTGTTGCCACAATTGTTTGCCTGAGGCCAGGTCGAGAGCGGTGATAAGCTCGTGATCATCGCGACCGGTCAAAAGGTAGGCACGGTTTCCGCTTACTACCGGCGCGCCGTAACCCTCGCCGACCGGAACTTCCCAAACCTTCTTCGGCTGCTTCGACCAGGATGCGGGCGCCTTGAAGAGAGTCGTCACACCGTCGCCGGCGGGTCCGCGAAAACGGGTCCAGTCGCCCTCATCCGGGGCAACGCCCACCAGGCTGAATAAAAACAGAGGTAACCACATGAAGAGAGCCTCCTTTATTTTTCGGGCTGACACTTCCATAGTAACGCTGATTCAGATGAAAAGTTCACTTGAGGGCGTGTTATTTCGGCGATTGGGGCGGTGGCCGGCGTTTCAGCCCTGTACCTGCCGGTAGATTTGAATCAGGTTGTCGCGGGTGTCTTCGAAAACCGCCATGATGACGCCGGAGACTTCGGTCGGCTCCTACCGGCGGGTTCGAAGGGATCGAAAGCGCGGCCTGGAACCGGCATGAGGTTTTGCCAATCTCCAGGCATCCACCCAACACGGGGATGCGCGTCAGGAAGCCGAATCCATACATTATCTGAGGTTTATCGATCTGTCGGTTGCCTTTGCGCGCTCCGCTTATTAAATTGAGAAGTAGGAAAAGGAGGTATGTTATGGATCGCACGTTCCTCAGCATCGACCAGCTTTCCTTTTATCGGGAGAACGGTTACCTCCTGTTGCGCGGATTCAAAACCGCCGACGCCTGCGACGAACTGCGGGCACGGATGGCACAACTTTTAGACGGTTTCGATGCCTCCGAGCACCGCATCACCTTCTCCACCAAGGAGGATCAGGACGCCGGACGGGAAGATTATTTCTTTGAATCCAGTGACAAGATCCGCTTCTTCTTTGAGGAAGACGCCTTCGACTCCGATGGTAACCTGAAACAAAGCAAGGAATTGTCCATCAACAAGGTCGGTCATGCACTCCACGACCGCGACCCCGTATTCGATCATTTTTCGCGTGATCCCGATCTGGCTTCAGTCGCGGAAGATCTGAACATCGCCGATCCCAGGCTGGTTGAGAGCATGTACATCTTCAAGCAACCGAAAATCGGCGGCACGGTACGACCGCACCAGGACGCTTCCTATATCTTTACGAAGCCGCACAGTACGGTAGGTTTCTGGTTTGCCTTGGAAGACGCGACCAAAACCAACGGCTGCCTATGGGCGCTGCCGGGCGGACACGAGGGACCGCTGCAATGTCGCTTCGATAAAGAACCCGGCAAGAACAAGGGAACCCTCCATTTCTTCGACATTCCGCCCTGGCCGCAAGAGGGCTGGGTCCCCCTGGAAGCCGCGAAGGGTGACATGATCATCCTCCACGGACACCTGCCGCACAAAAGTGAATACAATCGCTCGTCGACATCCCGTCATGCCTATGCGCTGCATCTGGTAGACGGCCGTTGTAAATGGCTCCCGGAAAACTGGCTGCAACGCCCGGAAGATGATCCCGCCAGGGGTTTCTAATCGTCACCGACTGTTCGTAGGGAGGGTGCAGCCTCGGAACAGGTTCGTGTAACAAAATAAAATCGGGCTCAATCCCTTGCTCTTGTTGCCCCTTCATGCTTTCCACCACGGGAAACGCCTTGAACCGCGATCCGAAAACCGAAGTGGTGTTTACCATCCCTGAATCGATAGTCCAACGATTCATTGAACAGCAACTGCAACCGTTGCTGGATATTACCTAACGCGTGATCTTCTCTCAGCAGGTCTTTTACTTCACCCAGAGATTGCTCGCCGTCATTGGTCACCATGACTTGCAAATGGGAGTCCAGGTAGGTCAACTCCAGGCTGACCTCGAGTTTCTCCACTTCCCGGAAGCCGTGAACAACGGCGTTCTCTACCAGGGGTTGAATCAGGAAGCAGGGCACTTTTACATGCGGCAATCGGTCACGGTTGGGTAGAACAAGAGTCAGCCGGTCAGGAAAACGTCGCCTCTGGATATTACAAAAAGCATGGACCGCCTGCATTTCATCGTCCAAAGGCCACCATTCCCTGGGCATGCCGTGTACCGATTGGCGCATCAAGGTCGAAAGCTCACCCAACATGGCCACCGCATCACCCGGGCTGCTCAAGCATAGATGGGAGATGGTCGTCAGGGTGTTTTGGAGGAAATGCGGTTTGATCTGGGCATGCAGCAATTTCAACTCTGACTCGCGGCTCAAGCGGCTGACGCGTTCCAGCTCTACCTCTTTTTGTAACAGACGCTGTTTCGCTTCCATCATCTGGTGATAGTGCCTCAGCTTCAGATGCATTTCCACTCTGGCCAACAGTTCCTGGCGGGAAATGGGCTTGGTGAGGTAGTCATTGGCGCCCGCGCGAAAGCCGCGAACCATGTCCTCGGTGCGGTTGCGAACGGTAAGAAACAACACCGGCAATTTCTCCATGGCGTGAGCCTTTCGCAGGGCCTCGCACACCTCATAACCCGACATGCCCGGCATCATGACATCCAGCAGCACTAATTGGAAGTCGCCGTTCTCCAACAATGCCAGTGCTTCCCTTCCCGAACGGGCGCAGGTAATATGGTGGCGGCGCAAATGCTGACCGATGACCTGGAGATTACTTTCGTGATCGTCCACTACCAGAAGCCGGCCTTGTTCGGGTGAGTCGGAGAATGAAATCGAAGACGGCTCCGTGACATCCCCTCGGCCGGGCCCGCCGAGGACTACTCGCTGTCCCCCGGCCTTCCGGCGTCGGCGCCAAAGTAAAAGCAATACCAGGCCAAGCCCGCCGGCGCCGGCCAGCAGCGGAAGAAGAATGCCGGGAGAGGCAGGTACTTCAACGAGTTGATTTTCAAGAAGTTCGGGATCACCTGACGCCAATGGTAATGAAGCGACCTGGAAACGATAAGTACCCGGTCTCAATCCTCGATAGTGAATCCTACCTATCCCGGTCTGTTGCCATTCGTTTTCCAAGGGCTGGAGGCGATAGGCAAACCGGGTATCGGAGACAAGGCCTTTGGCGCGGATGTCGATATGCACCACGTCGCCCTCGGAATGAGAAGTTACCGCCGGATTTGTCTCCGGCAAGGGTCGTTGGGATAGGCCGTGTGCCCGTTGGATAAAGACTCCGTAACGGTTACCCAGCGCCAACCGACCGTCCACATCCCAGGCAAGACAGGAAACCGGGAAAGAGTCGCCCATGAAGGTAACACCTTGCACGGAACCAAGCCGTGAATCGATGCGGCGGAGCCCAGTCTCCGATGCGGCCCAAAGGATGTTCGACCGATCGACGGCAAGTATGTCGACCCGCAAAGCTCGGAACCCTGAATCCATGGGCCGAGGGCTCTCACCCTCCCGCCAGCGATAGAGCTTGTCGGCGGCAAACCAAAACCAACCCGAATGATCCCGAGCCAGGGCTCCCTGTCGGGGTATCAGTTGCCGAACCGATTTGCCGTGCCGGCGATACAGGCCGTCGTCGGTGACAAAGTACCCTTTTTGCTCATTCAAGGGTAAGATTTGCCTCGGCGGCGACTGCCGCGGGTGATCGGCGACTATCTGGAATCCCCTCTCGGGTGAATAAGTAACCAGTTGTTCGGAACTTGCAAACCAGAGCCGTCCATCTGCCCAGTGCAAGGCCTCCGGCTTTCCCCAATTTTCCGAGCCGTCAACCACTTTCCCTATACCTTGCAAGTCAAAAAGCATGAGTACCTTATCTGCACCCAGCCATAGACGTCCCTGGGAATCTCCCCGCATGGCCGTTACCTTCAGATTATTGACCGTTACGCGGTCGTCACGCCGTATCAGAAGGCGACTGTCCGTTGCGACGTAAAGGATCCCCTCCGGATTCATGTAAAGGTGACGCACCGCTTCTTGCCGCAATTGAGGGATTACCACGGGAGTCAGAGTGACCGGATAGGTGGGTTCCCCGGCCGCCAGGGGAAGACCCGGCCAAACCAGGCAGATCATCAACCGGAACACCGATACCCTTGATCGATTCATGAGGCAGAAGACTCCTCACCCGCCAGCCATTGTTTGAACAGCTTTACGCGTCGGCGACTCACGGTAACCGGTGTGCCCTGTTTCAAGTCGAGCGTAAGCTGCCCGTTAGGCAGGCTCTTGAATGAGATCACGCTTGACTTGTGGATAATCTCGGCCCGGTTGATGCGAAAGAAAAAGGACTCAGGCAGGTACTCCTCCAAATAGTCCGTCGTCAGAGGGGTAATCAGTTCCCGACCCTCCCAAGTAAATAGGGCGGTGTAACGCCCGTATTTTGTAAACAGGGCAATATCCTTGAGCCAAACCACTACACTGCGGTCACCCAGTTCACAGACCACATTGGTCAGCTTTTGGGGTTTCCCCTCGGGAAATTCGATTTTCTCAAGCCGATCCCATTGATCTCCGGCCCGCTGCAGGCTGCGGGTCAAGCGCTCCAGGGAGGGCGGCTTCAGTACATAGTCCAGCGCGTTGATTTCAAACGCTTCAATAGCATACTGATCATAGGCCGTAAGAAAGACCACCAGGGGCCTGTGAGTTAGATAAGGCAAAACCTGAAAACCGGTAAGCTTGGGCATATCGATATCCAAGAAAAGCAAGTCGGGTTTCAGTTCGTTGATCTCCGCAATAGCTTTTAAGGGGGAACCGTTTTCCCCCACGATGTCTATATTGTCCATCGCTTGGATAAAGTGGCGCACAAGTCCTCGGGCGCCGGGTTCATCGTCCAGTATGTAAACACGCATATAAGGCTCCGAATATGTTTCTCACAAACCGGTTTTCGTGGGATGGGCCGCCGGAAGTTGGAAAACAACCTGGCAACCTTTGGTTTCCGAGTCCTCGATCCAGATCTCGCCACCCATATGACGCACCAGTTCCCGACAGATGTAAAGGCCCAAACCCAGACCTTCGAAAGACCTAGCAGTACCCGCGTCTTCCTGGTGAAAGGCCTCGAAGACCAGCTCTCTCTGTGCCCGGGGAATACCGTCGCCTTGATCACGAACCGCTACGCGAACCATATGGTTCGATTCGGAAGCCGAGATATGAATGGGGCCCTCCGGCGCAAAACGATTAGCATTTTCAATCAGGTTGAGCAGCACCTGGCGCAGGCGTCGCTCATCGGCGAGGACATCCAATTCAACGGGAACCTCGTTGACGATCCTGTCTTTCGGGGATCGATCGTCCGATGATTTCGGATAACCCTGAATCAAATCCGCCACCAAGGCGTGAAGGGTAATGCGCCATGTCTGGAGGGTCAGTGGTTGGTCCACCGTGCGCAAGCGCGCATAATCCACCAAATCATCTACCAGGGCTTCCAGGCTCTTGGCCCATTGCAGAATCAAGCGCGGATAATCATGATGTTCATTGTGAGTATGATTGGCTGCCAGCATGGCTTCGGCCATACCGATAATCCCATTGAGCGGGGTACGCAACTCGTGTGAAATCAAGACCAGAGGTTCGCTTCGCACCAGATTCCCGAATACCGCGAGCTTGTGCTTCTTTTGACGGCTGTATACCAGCCGCCAAAAAATACCCGCTGCCACCAATACCGATAGACCCACGACCCATGGCGTCCTCCACAAGGCGGGCTTGACGCGTAGAGTCATTAAAGTTGCGGGCTCACCGCTGTTTCCCACTACCCTGGCTTGGATGGAATGCCTGCCGGGCGACAGCCCTGCAAGCGAAATAGACGCGGCATGAGCCGGCTGCCAGGCTCCCGGACCCACTTTATAAAGATAACGCATGGCAAAGCCGGGCGGCCCTTGCGGCGCTGCCAGTTGAAGCTGTATTCGGCGGCGAGGATCGTAATCGGTTTCCAGTTGAACAGCTTTGCCGTTGGGAATGAAGAAACCGGGTTCATCATTCAGGGAGAAGGCTGTAAGCAACGGCGTGATCTCCACAAAAGGAAGCAGTTCCTCGGCTTCACTTCGATAGAACCCTCCCGGCGCTCCCAAGACCAGTTTGTCCCCGGCAGTCATTAGAAAGGCTCCCGGCGCCGGTTGCGCCCCCGCTGGAAAGGAACGAGCCGATATACGGCCGCTTTCAGGATGATAGCGAACGATTTGCCTGTTGATCAGCAGCCATAGAGAACCCTCCTGACTTCGCTGAACAGCTCGGACCTGACCCGGGGGCAGTCCCCGGCGGAGGCCGATCGTGTAATCGGGGTCGGAAGACCCCCGCCTGAAACCAAGCAGACCGGAGGCCGTCCCCGCCCATAGAATACCTTCATCATCCAGATGAAGTGTCCTTGCGGGTTCGCTTGAAATGCGGGTGAGTTGGTAGGGAGGGTCGACACCGCTCCGAAACAGGCCCAGGCTGCAAGCCAACCAAAGTCCACCGTTCCACACCATATCGCGAACTCTTGAGTACGGCCATTCCAATACCCGCGGTGTTGAATCCGGCGTTTCCTCATTCACCGATACAACGCCGGACGGTCCTGCTGCCCAGAGGGTTTGCCCTTCACCCCTACAGATTCGAGTCAAACGAGACCCGGTAAGGCCTACCTGTCGTCCCGTCTCGTTCTTGGAGTCCCACTTCCAAAGACCGTTATCGGTTGCCAGCCATAAGTTTTCTTCTTTGCCGGGCAGCATGTCATGGATCTCATAGGGCGGCCTCTCGTAAGGTCCCCGCCTTGTACCGGTGACCTCATCGAAGTAATACAGGCCACGTTCGCTTAGGGCCCAAATCGTGTGGTCAACACCTGCCGCCAATCGTTGCGGGGCGGGCGATAAGCTGTCGTCACCCAAAGAAAGGAAATGACTCTCAAGCGGATGTATATGGAACAAGCCTTTGCTGCCGAAGACCCACATGCCGCCGGCGCCGTCAGGGGTCATGCCTTTGGTGGATGAATCGAGCCGGCTCTGCAATTTTTTGGTACGGCCCAGGCGGAAATCCATCAAATAAAAACCCTGCTCGCCGGCAACCCAGATGCGGCCGTGATCGTCCTCGGCAATCGCGTACAGCGGTTGTTGCGGAAGCTCGGCAAGGGCTTCTTTTACCAGGATGCCGAGAGGGGGATCGCCGGACCGTTCGATTAAAACCAGTCCCTTCTCGGCAGCCGCCCAGAGAAGGCCGGAGCTGTCTTTCAGCAGATCATGGACAGCCTGGTCTTCCAGGCCGGGGTGCGGGCTTGATTCCCCTCTCAACGGTTTGGTGTACAAGCCTTTCCCAGTGGCCGCCCAGATGACCTGGTCTCGATCGAAATATAAGCCGGAAACGGTCCCGTTGAAACCATTCATCGCCTCGATTTCAAGCGTGTCCATGGATAGTGAATAGAGCTTGCCGGCGGTCGCAAACAGAAGCCTTTCACCGGCAGGACACAGCGCCGTGATGCGCAAGGCTTGTGTTTGGGGAACCACCCGGGCGTTTTGCGCAACCGGATCGAGGCGAACCAGACCCTCATCGGAGGCAATCCAAAGAAAATCCCCGGCAAAACAGAGATTGGTCAGAGATTGGTTGAGGGCGAACCCGGCGCTTTCCCCTGCAATGTTAGGGGCGCTCAGGCGATGACCGTCCCATATTCTCAAACCGTCATGAGTAGCCGGCCATAACAAGCCGTTGGGGCCGCGGACCATATCTTTAATGGGAAGATCCAGGGTGAGTCGTGGGTTTTGGAAAAGAATCAATGAACAAACAATCAACAAGACGCCGCTCCTTACCCGGCCCTTCGCGTCATCGGTCTGTCAACCGTCCTGCTCAGGAAGGAGTTGCTTGCGGAAGTTGTCCGCTTCACAGTGGCTTCCCTGTTTATCCAGTATATCGATGATTCTCTGGATCGTAGCTTGGGTGACCACATGTTCGACACCGTATACCTCTGTCAGCCGGGGGTAGAGCGAAGTGAAGAGGGAGAGGGCTCGCGGGTAATCCTCCATTTCCTGGACGCATTTGGCCATCCAATAACGGGTGTGCAAGACCATTTGACTATCGTGGCCATGTACCCGTTCAAGAATAGGAAGTACCTTCTTCAGCAGGGCCAGCCCTTTTTCGGGTTCGCCTGCACGTGAATAGAATTCCCCGATTTGCTTTCCATGCACCCCATATTGGAGATGGTCCTCCCCAAAGTTTTCACTGAATAGGTTCATGGCCTTAACCGCGAGCTTTTCCGCTTGTTTTTCATGTCCTTTCCTCCAGCGGGCGTGAGCTAACTCCACCATCAGGGAAGGGTATTGAACGGAAGTGTGCATTTCCAAGTCTTCCAGGAGCCTAAGGCCTTTTTCGTCACTGGTGACGGCCGCATCGAAATTGTCGGAGCGAAATTCGTAAGCACCCAGATTGCGGTAAAACAGGGCTGTGGCCGGCGTTTGTTCCCGACCATGGGCCAGTTGGTGTTCAATGGCCTGTTTGACCCATGCTTTGGCTGATTCTAAATCGCCGGAATAACAATAAACATAGCTGAGATTGTTCATCAACCCCGCCAGGCGGGGATGACCGGGAGAGGTCTCTTTTCGAAAGGACAGGGCTTCTTTCAAAAGGTCGGCGGCCACCTCGCTGTCCCCTTTTTCCTGGAGACATAGGGCCAGACTCGCCAAAATTTCGGTGTGATTGGGATGCCTCATTCCCCGGTGGTTTCGGAACATCGCCAGGGATCGACGCAAAAGGGATTCGGCCTGGTCGAGACGATTGAGTTTAACCAGGGCCAATCCCAGGTTATGCGTCACTCTGCCCACGGGCATACTGTCTGCCGGCAAGGTATCGGTAAACAGATCCAGCGCTTTTTGGAAGGAATCTCTGGACTCCTCATACTGCTTCATTTTCAGATGGATACGACCCAATCCGTCGTAGGCCGCGCCAATTCTTGGATGTTTCTCACCGTAAACGCTTTTTTGGGTCTCCAGGCTTTCCCGTCCCAAGGCCAATGCTTCCAGACCTCTGCCCTGAAAGACCAGGGCTTCCGCCAGTTTTACGGTGACATGGGCCGTATCCACATGGGTGGGCCCCTGGAATTCCTCGATCCGCGCCAGGGTATACCGGTAGGTTGTTTCCGCTTCCCGGTATCTTCCAAGGTTAAAAAGAAGATCGGCTTTCTTATCATAAGCATCTATCAGCAGTTCACCGTCACCGGGCCGGGTTACCACGGGCATGCTCAAGGCTTCTTCCAAAACCTCGAGGCCGCGCTGATAATGCCCGCTTAATCGAAGTTGACCGGCTTCCAACACCATGCTTTCGGCCGTGAGATGGGGGCTCTCACTGCTCATAGCGATGTACTTGATTTCCTTTAAGAGAGGGTCTACCCGTTTTAATTCACCCAACTCCTGAAACAGAGAGGCCCTGGCCAGGAGAATGCGCGCCAGGAGTTCTCGATCGTTCCCCTCGTCGCGAGCCAGGTTTTCCGCCTCGACAAGGAGTTTTTCCGCCTCCTCGAAATCGGCGCGGTTTTGGTACACATGACTCAGTGTCAACAAAAGCCGGGAACGTCGTGCCGGTTGCTTGTTCAGGTTGCTGGTCAGCTTATGCTTTCCTTCCAGGAGAAAACTTTCCACGCTGCCGTTTGCCCCGGGGATGGCCGTGCGGAACATATCCTCCAGGAAAGAGACCACCTGTTCGGCCATGGCGTGTTCCTGGAGCGCACGGTCGCGTTCCTTGGCGGTGGCCTTCACCTGCTGGAACAAGGCCGCGGTAAACCCGACCAGGACACACAAAGAGACGGCCGCCGCGGTCACCCATTTGCGATTGCGGGTCACGAATTTTCTCATTCGGTAGGCGCGGGAAGCCTGCCGAGCCAGAACCGGTTTGCCCGATAAATAACGGGTGAGGTCGTAACGCAACGATTCCACACTGGCGTAACGATCGGTGATGTGCCGGGCCAAAGCTTTATTGGCGATATTGTCCAAATCACCGCTGAGTCTCTTGCGCAGCATGGCTGGACTCAGGCCGCGAGACCGGCTCATGCGCTGCCAGAACAGTTGTGGGGATTCGCCTGTTTCCGGCTCGCCGCTGAGGTGTTTACCGACGACACTGGACATGGGTCTGACATCCCGGTTGAGGATGGCGTCTCCTACCTGGACCAGGTTTTTGGGGTTCACGGGATAGGGAGATGAACCGCAGAGGAGTTCGAAAAGGATGACACCCAGCGAGTAAACGTCCGTGGTCGTACCCAGGGATTCGCCGCGTATTTGTTCCGGTGAGGCATATCGGGGCGTCATGGCCCCGCAAAAAAGCGTGTTGGTATGCTGCTCACCGGTCCGGGCGTCAATGATCGAGGCTATTCCGAAGTCGATCAGCTTGGGTTCGCCATGACGGTCCACCAGGATGTTGCCCGGTTTGAGGTCGCGGTGAATAACCAGGTTGCGGTGAGCGTAGGAAAGGGCGTCGCAAACGCGAATCAGCAGGACGATCCGTTCCCTCACCGTCAGCTTGTGTTCCTCGCACCAGTCGATCAGGTTCAGGCCGTCGACGTATTCCATCGCCAGCCACGGGAAGCCGCTCTCCGTGATGCCCACGTCCATCACCTTGGCGATGTTGTTGTGATTGAAACCCGCCAGGATCTTGCATTCCTTTTGAAAGCGGGCCACAATCTCCGGCTCGTTAGATTTCAACCGTTTGATGGCGACCTTCCACTCGGGATGATCTTTTCGGCGGGCCAGGAATACCTTGCTCATGCCGCCTTCGGCAAGAAACTTTTCGATAACGTAGGCGCCCAGGACCATTCCGGGATAAAGGCCTCGGGCCGCATCCCGACCCGGGATGTTCCATCCGTCCACATCAGGGGTGAGAAGCGGATTCTGTTCTACCGGTTTGTTCCGTATGTCCCCGCCGGTAAAACCCAGGGCTCTTTTGCTTTCTCCGCACAAGGTTTTCCTCCATGTACTTCACTAAGACCAACCATAGCTTCAATTGATCGATGTAACGGGTCTACATGGAAAGATGTGAAAGAGGCTTTGTTAAAAGGTATTTTTGTTAGGGAGCAGAATGAAAGGTTACAGGTTTACGTGCCCAGTATAACATTATTTTTTATCCAGGTGCTCCTGCATAATAGTGAGGGGTATTACAAATCGGAACATCCCGGGGGGAACCACTCACCCCGGGGATGTCATCCGGTTCCTGATCCGTATGGAACGGCAGGACATTCTCATCCCTGGGACCGGGAAAACGGAGAAGAACATTTCCAGAGGTCCTGACCCCACAGCAAAGCGGGATGGGCCAGGATCAAGTCATCCTTGTTCGTGAAACAAAAGTAATAGAACTTGACCCGACCTTCCGGCACCTGGGCAAAAGCTTCACCCTGCCCGTAGAAAAAGACCATGGCTTGGGTTGCTCCGGTTTTCAGGTCTACCTGATGCAAGGCTCCGCCGCTCATAAGGTATAAGCGGTTGTCGTGAATCTTGATATCGGTCACCAGCGGGGCGGGTAGGGTCCGCTCCGGGGTCACCACGAAGTCTTCCACCAGCTGCCGTTGCGCGGCAATCACCGGGCTCTCGACACTGAATTGCCGAATCACCTTGAAACGGGTGTCGTAGACCGTCACCAACGGAAAAAACTTGAAGACGGAAATCCACCGGTCCTCGTGATGGAACCACAGGGTGTCGTGAATGCCGTAGACCTCTTTCTCCAAATCACGCGGCCAGTCCATAAGCTCGCCTACATAACCGAGAAACTGCCCGTCCAAGCCGTAGCGGGCGGCCTGATACCCCTCGGAAGGATTGACCGGCACAACCATGACGTCCTCGGAAAGAGCAAAGGAATTGTTGGTGGGAATAAACGGGGTCAATTGATAGGACTTGATCCACCAACTGCGGCCGAAGCTTTCGGGAAAATATTCGCGGATCCTACTGCGATCCGAGTCAATACCCCAAATGCGGCCGCCGTGATAAGCCATGCCCAGGACGCCTCTTGGATCCGGCATATTATTCCCGCCGAACTTTGTAAGTATGCGGCCGGTCGTGTTCACCATGACGATGTTGGATTCTTGGTTGCTGCGAATAAAGATATGGTCGCCGCCGCTCTCCAACTGGTCAATGCTTTTCGGGAAAAAGGTAATTTCGCCCCGCTGATTCAAGTCGAAGGGCTCGATATCCACGCGCAAACGTTCCTGTCCCCGGAGAGTAATGCTGCCGATCAGGCAAAGAAACATAACGACAAGTCTCATCGTGTTCTCCTAATATAAAGGCGGGGCCTTACCTCGAGCAGCAAGGCCCCGCTTATTTCCAATTCCCGTAGGTTATTGGCAGATGGACAGGAAGGGGAAGCGCTCGCAGATACCGGCCAGGCCGGCGCCGCATTCGCTGGTTCTGCTGGATACCAGCGTGCCGTCGGGGGCATAGGCATTACAGGTAACGGAGTTGGCGGTGCTGGTGCAGGAAACCGTGCCCGGGTCGATAGCAACGGAGCAGGAAACGCTGCCGTTAGGACAATCAACCTGCGCGGTGCAGGATTCGCCCGCGGTCGAGAAAAAACCAACAGCCAGGGCAGAGATCAAAAGCGTAAAAATCATCTTTTTCATGGGAAACTCCTTAAAGGGGCTTTTGTTTCATATCGCCTCCGATATGACACGTTCAAGGTAAACCCGCTTACCGGGCGGGATCAAATGGTGGAGACATCAACGGCAGGAATCGCTTCATGAATGGTCATTCGGCTCCCACACGCCTCCAAAGAAAGTGAAATGGGATTCCAAAAAAATCGGTGCGTGGTTCCCATCGGAATCGATCCACGGCTTAAACGAGCCCCGGCCGCACTCCCACATCCCAGCACTCCCGTGAAAACTTGCGGCATGCTGTTCATTTCGCTAACCTAGTTTCTGATTGCTACGGTGCTTGACCTCTGAGTTACTTTTTTGTGACTTCATAAATTATATTATCATGCCGCAATTCTTTTTATTGAAAAAAATATTGATATTTCATATTTTGTCTCTATAATAAATACTACCAGGTGTGGCAATACTTCAACACAAGCCGAAATAGCATAGATGATCTGTTTTCACATTTGCTCCAGCCTATTGTTGATGGTGTCTTGAATGATACTTCTTCCAGGCTGCACAAAAGGCGTAGCCATGTGCGTCCGCATCGAGACGCCGGCTGAGAATCAAGGCATGAGATCAGTGTATCCACAATCACAAGGGAACCCCAAATGAGCAACGCGACCGTTCAATTCCTAGATTACCAGAAGCCGGCCCTGGAGGCGGGAGACTACACCATTAGTGTGCGACAGGAGGTGGAAATTCCAGCCGGGATCCCCGAGGAGACCTTCTACGGCAGGGAGCTCCATTTCAAGGTGCAGGGCGAACGCTTTTCCCTGAACCCCGAGGTGGTCCACGCGGTCTTCCCTCCCTCCGGCAGCCTGGGTCGTCACCACGACTGCCTGCCCCACATCGCGCTCACGCGCAGCACCTTCCCCTGGGAACGCTCCGCCTATCCAGGCGATAGTCACGAGCCCTGGCTGGCGCTGCTGCTCTTCGACGAGGAAGAAATCGAGCAGGAGGCGGTGGTCGAGAAAATCATCACCCTGGGCGACCTGAAAACCAGCACCGACGCCGACTTCCCTCCTCTTACCCTGGAAACCGGACAGCAGGGCAAGGATTCCGTCACCGTGGTCGACATCGCACGAGATCTGTTCGAGGCAATCTTACCCGGCATGTCCGAACTGAAGTTCTTGGCCCATGTGCGGCGCCGGCAGGAACAGCATGGAGCGTCTGGGGAAGAGAAACGGGAACTGGCCATTGTCATGGGCAATCGGTTACCTCGAGCCGGCGCGCGTAGCACCTTGCACCTGGTCTCTCTGGAGGAACGGTTCAAGGGAAGCGGTGAATTCGATTTCAAGACTAACCAGAAACCCATCCGCTTGGTGAGCCTCTACAGTTGGCGTTTCGCCTGCCTCGATCAGCAGAATTTCGAGACCCTGGTGGAGGAGCTCCAGACGGGCATCGTGCGCCTGCCTAATCCGGGCAACGAGGCCGCAGTGGAACCCTACCTGGCGCGCGGCTATGTGCCCATCTCCCACCGACTGCGCCAGGGTGACCGGACTTATTCCTGGTACCACGGCCCGCTCGCCACCTGCGACAGCGCGCTCGAGTTCACCGACGACAGCCGATTGCCGACCTTGAGCGATGCCCTGATTCGCTACCATCGAGATATTGGCCTGCTCGACATGTCCTATGCCGCGGCTTTCGAGCTGGGCCGCGTTCTGGCCCTTGAGGACGGGCGCTTCCACCCCCTGCTCTACCAGTGGAAACATCAGTACAACGAGCGTCTCCTGCCGGCATCGGAAGCCGAGAAGGTCAACCGACTGGTGGCGCCCCGACCCGGATCGGGAGACGACCGGCTGGACAGCCTCGCGGCGGAGATCAGCGCCTGGCTGGCTGCCCTGGCCCGGCTCGAGGGCCTGCCTTTCAGCTACCTGCTCCCCGACGAAACCATGTTGCCGGAAGAGTCGATGCGCTTTTTCTACCTGGATCGCCACTGGCTGGAATGCCTGCTCCACGGTGCTTTCTCCGTCGGTCCCAGCCTGCGCAAACTCTCTGCGGCGGACAACACGCGCACCGAAGCGTTCGGGCGTTTGACGGCCGGGCTGCTGGATGAACCCAGAACCGGTTTCATCGTGCGTTCGGAACTGATCTCGGGCTATCCGGACATCCGGGTCGAGGGTTACCCGACCCGCATCACCCACGACAACCCCCTCTCGGAGAAACAGACCCTGGAGCGCCGGCGGTTTGCACGCATCGGGCCACAAACCCTACTCTGCATCTTCGCGGGCGAGGTGGAGACCGTGGAGTTCTTCCTGGAACCCCAGGGGCTCCACTACGGCCTGGACGAGGAACCGGCCGACGGTGGAAGCGGTTGGCGCTATGAAAAGGATATCCAGCTCCCGGGCTCGAATCTCACCGTGTCCCTGTCCAATCCGATCAGGGCTGAGGACAAACGGGTTCTCCACATCACGGGAACAAACGGCATCGCGGAGCAGATCGGGTCGGCAATGGGTTGGCAGCAGATCAATCCGGCGCAATTCGCGCTGCACATGTTGGAAGGATCGAACAAGGGACGATTCGTCATCAGTTTATGACTAAGCAGACAGTCGAGGAGAAGAGACGTGGTAAATCAGTACCTCATGGTGCCCGTGCGCCTGGACGCGCTCCACGTGGCAAAGGAGATGTCCGTGGTGGATCAGGCGGCCGCTTTCCAGCGCCTGCCCTTCTTTGAGCGCGCGCTCGCGGAGGAGTTCAACAGCGAGACGGCCAACCTCAGCGAGGCCATCGTCGCCGACCCCTTCCAAAACAAGACCCTGCGCCTGAAACCGGGAATACACCTGCACTGGGCCCTGCCCGACGCCCTCACCCACGGCAGCAGTGAATTCCGCTTTCCCCAGGTGCCCAATCGCTGGTTGGTGACCCGCCGCAGACAGGGGCAGGTGGATAAGCAATGGATCGTGGAGAGCGATTATTTGTTCCCACCCCATGTGAACAAGCAGGGTACGGCAGTTTGCATTCCCTACGTCAGCGAGCGCTGGGAACGAGATCCTGACGCCGATAGCTGGGTCTTTTGTCCCGAGAAGCCCATTCTCAGCGAGGCCGAACTGGCCGATCGCGAGGCCGAACTGGCCGATCGCGCGGCGCGCGAGGCCGGTCGCGCGGCGCAACCCTTTCGCTTCATGGGCCGAAACATGCCCCTGGACGCCTGGCGAGAACACTTCGCGGGGGCGGAATATGTTCCCGCGCTGACCGCTCTCGGTTATGGCGAGCCCTCGTTTGCGGCCTTCTATCCCAACTGCTTCAGCGTCTTCGGCTTTCACGATCCGCACCCGGGGGCGCTCACGGATCTGCGCTACGAGATCGCCGGTTGGTACGCCGATCCCGCTACAGACGTCCTGGCGCAATTCACCGACCACCTGCAAACGAGCGATCCCGCACTCGATGAGACGGCGCAACGGCAGGCCGTTCGGGATCGTTTCCAGTGGGACATCCCCGCGGAGGAAACCGGCGTCCCCAACCGCCTCCTGTGCTATGGCGGCATCCACCTGGCCGCCGCCGGCGCGAGCGATCATCCCCACAAGGAGCGCCCGGTCGCCATCACCGTGGCCAACACGCCCACCGAGGCCCTGTCGGCGCGTCTGGCGCGTCTGCTGACCAGCAACCCGAACCGCCGCGAGGACATCGAGGACCAGTTGGAGGCCCTGCAACTGACCTTCCGCCTCGACGGGAAGCAGCTGGATACCCTGGCCCGCTTCAGGGAGTTGCGCCACGAAAACGGCTTCACCCCGTTGGCGGGCGGCCACCTGTGGGTGATTCGTCAGGTGCGCCGCGCCAACCTGAACGGAACCGGCACGGCCGTGCGGGACGCCCTGGGCGCGCTGCCCCCCGAAATTGCCGCCGACCTGAACCGCGTCAACCTGCTGCAGAAACAGTACGACACCGCCCGGCGGGAGATCGCCCAACTGCGCCGCCGGCTGTTCGCCGATTGGTACAAGTACATGGTTTGCGCCTATCCGCCGGACCTGGCCCTGCACGACTATCCCGCTGCCGACCTGGTCAGGTATTTCATCCACAACAAGCTCGTGCTGCCGCTTGAGCGCAAGCTCGCCACGACCGGGCGCTTGGATCCGCCCACCTTGGACGACGAGGGCAACATCAGCGGCATCGCCGCCGCGGGCAGCCGGCCCAACGCCCTGGCCACCCGCTTGGCGGCCGAGATCAATGCCCTGATCCACCGCATCGAGGAGGAAGAAAACAATATCAATCGGGAGCAGAACACGAACGACAACTATTACCTGGAACAGATTCCGGGGCCGCGCTTCTGGCAACCCAATGATCCCGTGGTGTTGATGAGTGGTGAAGCGGTGGATGCCGGCGAACGCCACGGTCGCGACGGTGTGCTGACCTGTCACCTCTTCAGCCCGTCCGCGGGCAAACTCTTCAGCCACATACGCGACTTCTCGGCCACGGTGGCGGAGGTTCACACCAGGCTCGGTGACGGGGCCTCCTTCGCCCTCAACACCCGGCAAAATCAACCCTGGAACCCCTTCCTCCTGGAATGGGAGGTCCAGGTCTTCCCCACCGAAAGCAACAGCAACCAGCATTTCCACCGGGGCCTGTACGACGAGCGCTTCATCACCGACAACTACCAGGCCCCCGGGTCCAGTCCGGACCTGGAACTCAAACCCGGCAGGAGTCGCATCAACAAGGTCGCCAGGGTGTATTCCGGCAGCAGTATCCTGACGCCCCAGGCCGGGCCCCTGCTAAAACGCGCTATCGAGCGGCAGTTGATCGAGCGCCTGGCCGTGTTCGACGAGCCCGCGCAGATCAGCTCCGCGGCCTACCAGGGGAGCAAGACCTTCGACAATCCGGCCTACACCATGATCAAGGCCTACGAGGAGGCCGGCGGGCTCTACATCTCGGCCCAGTCCCTGACCGGCTTCAACCAGGCCTTGTTGATGCACAAACAGACCATGGAGCTGGCTATCGACGACCCGTTGGCCTTCGCGGACTACCGCAGCTTCACCAGCGAGCAGGTGGGCAGAGCCATGGGCGACTGTCTCGAGATCGCGCCCAGCCCGCTGCACGCCTTCAACCCGATCCGTAGCGGATGCCTGAAACTCACCCGGCTGAGACTGGTGGATACCTTCGGTCAGACCAGGGATCTGGACACCAACCAAATCGACACCACCACGAAGATGACCTCGCCCCGCAGCCGTTACCTGGTGCGGCTCCCGCCCAGGCTGGTGCAACCGGCCCGCCTGAACTTCAGATGGTTGAACGCCGGCGCCGACACCATGGAGACCAACGTCCACCGGGCGACGAACCCCATCTGCGGTTGGCTGCTGACCAACCGCACCGACAGGAGCCTGATGATCTACGACGCCGACGGCCGGGCCCTGGGGTATTTCAAGGCCGGCGCCTGGCACGAAGCCATCGGCAGCGACCGGGCCAAAGCCATCGAGGAGATAACCAACCCCCATCTGAAACGGGCGGTGGTCTATATCCGCGACAATATCGAGCACGACGAGGGGGGCCTCTACCTGGATCACCTGATCGGTACCCTGGACGACGCCCTGGACAACATCCAACCCGAGGGAGCCGACTCGATTCGAGCCGGTTCCCTGCTGATCGGCCGCCCCCTCGCCGTGGTCCGAGCGGTGCTCGATCTACAGCTCCACGCGCCGCCCGCCGTCAACCAGGATTGGAACGTCTTCCGCCACGACCTGGGCGCCTCGGCGAGAACCAGCGACGGATTCAGCAGGGTCCTGTTCCCCGTGCGCCTGGGCGAGTACGGCCGGCTCGGAGACGGCCTGGCGGGTTATTGGCTCGAGCGCACGGAGGAGGACGGCCGCATCGGCTTCGCCACGGAGAGCCTCGACGCGCAGGGCAGGGTTATCGACAGCCCCCGACCCTTCTTCTATGCGCCGCAGAACGGGTACATCCTCACCCATCCCGACGAGGCCGGGGGGAGCTATCTCAGCCAGGGCTCAATCAACTTCTACCAGAGCATTGCCGATGACCCGCAGCACGTTACCATGCTCATGGACGTGCGCGGCACGGTGCATGCCACCGTGGGCGTGTTGCCCAACAAGGAGATCTCCATTCCCCGCGAGCAGTATAGCCGGGCCCTGGCGGAGATCGAGATCAGCTTCCTCCATGCCCCGCTGTTGACGCGGCAGGGCAAGATCGACCTGCCCCTGCGGGCCGAGCCCGGCTATGAATGGTGCTGGGTGGAACGGGAGCGAGGGCCGGAGGGCGAGACCTGGAAGGAATGGTTCCCCAAGCACCGGATCGAACGCCGGGTGTTCATCGAACGCTGGCGGGCGGAGACCGACCGCACCGACGGCGACGAAGCCTGGGCTGCCCTGTTGGACCCGGCCGCCGCCTGGCTGGCCCCGCTCGACGACAACGGCGCTGATCCGGCCGCCACGGCTACCCTCCTCGACGAGGACGAGCGAAACACCCTGAGCGGCATACTGGCGGGCCTCGACGACTTGGTGGCCGCCATCCTGGACCGCTGGGCCGAGGGCATCGAAGCGGTGGTCAGCGAAGCCGGTTTCTCGGGGCCGCATGAATTCAGGGAAGGGTGGCTGAAATTGCGGGCAGCCGCCTCCGAGCAAGGAGTCACCCCATGAGTGATCAACATCGTTATCTGGCCGTTCGCATCGCCGGTGTCGAAATCGATGTGTCGTTCGAGAACTACACGGTCAATGGTCAGAAGCACCGCTATGCCGCCGTCATCGTGCGGGGCCGCCAGGGGGCGTTCACCTTCGACAGGGCCTTCGCCGAAGACATCGCGCCCGAATTCGCCGAGCTCGTGCCCGAGGGGTTCTCGCTCCAGCTCCACAACGCCTTCTTCGCCACCGTCCGACCCCCGAACCCGGAACAAGCCAAACGGATCCTGGGCGTGGATTTCGGATTGGCCGTCGACCTGGCCAACCTGCCCCTGGTGGGCAAGGCCTTTGCCGGGCTCGGCCGGGTGAGCCTCGATCGCTTCGGGATCGTCTTCAGCAAGCATGCGCTGAACCAGGCGGAGTACGACAATCTCCGCCGCATCATCCCACCCGACGCGATGCGCTTCCCCCCGGCCGTCACGGCCGGAGCCCGGTTCTCGACCACCCTGCTGCTGGGTGACGAACCCTTCGACATCTCCCTGGAGGCCGCCAATCCTCCTCCCGGCGTCCCGGACCTGCCTCAGCCGTCCGTACAACGGCTCGAGCCGCCGGGGACCGCCTGGTTCCCGGTGGACAAGAGCTTCGGACCCGTGAGCCTGGTACGGGTGGGGGCGAGGTATCGACCGGGTTCCCGGGAACTCTGTCTCCTGCTGGATGCGACCCTGGCGTTGGGACCGGTGACCTTCGCCCTGGCCGGGCTCTCGGTCGTCACCCCCGTGGCCGAGCTCGCGCCGCGCTTCGAACTCCAGGGCCTGGGTCTCTCCTTTGCCAGGGGCCCGATTCAGATCAGCGGCGCCTTCCTCTACGACCGGGAGGACAGCTCCTGCAGCGGGACCGCCGCCATCCAGACCCCCAGCCTGGCCCTATCCGCCCTGGGCGCCTTCAAGAGCCTGGACGGCAGGTCCTCCCTGTTCGTGTACGCGACCCTGAACCTGGTTTCCGGGGTGGGCCCCGTCTTCTTCCAGGTGAAGGGACTGGCCGCCGGTTTCGGTTACGATCGCGAGGTCCGGGTGCCGGACGTGACCGGGATCGCCACTTTTCCGCTCGTGAGCATGGCCGTCAACCCTCCCGCCGAACAGCCCGATCCCATGCAACTGCTGCGGGCAACCAAGGACTACTTCCCCGCCACCAGGGGCGCCCTTTTCCTGGCCCTCGGCGTGAAATTCGATTCCTTCAAGCTGATCGACGGTTTTGCCCTCTTGATCGCCAGGTTCGGGCCCGGCGACAAACTGGCCTTTGATGTCTTGGGTCTGGCCACGCTCAGGGTGCCCACCTCCACGGGTCAGGGCGCGAGCCGGCCCACGCCCCTGGCCCAGGTACAACTGGCGCTGAGGGCTACCTGCGATGTGACCGCCGGTTCGCTCCTGGCGGTGGGTGTGTTGACCCCCGACTCGTTCATCCTCTCCCGCGACTGCCGCCTGACCGGTGGTTACGCCTTCGCCAGTTGGTTGGCGGGGGCTCACGCCGGCGACTTTGTCTACACCATGGGCGGCTACCATCCTCGTTTCCCCGTCCCGACCCATTATCCCAGGGTCCCGCGTCTGGGCTTCCACTGGCAACTGACGCGCGAGCTCGGCATCAAGGGCGAAATGTACTACGCCCTCACCCCCTCCGCCCTGATGGCGGGTGGCCGCCTGGAGGCACTCTTCCAGTTCGAACGCACCGTCAGCTTCGATATCGGCATCGCCGGCGCTTCCCTGACGGGGGGCATCAAGGCCTGGTTCATCATCGGGGCCGATTTCATCATCTCCTGGCAGCCCTACTACTACGACGCCCACGTGTATCTGCAGGTTGGCATCGGCGTGGTCTTTCGCGGCAGCGCCTATTTCCGGGTCGGCTTCTTCGAGGTCTCCAAATCGGTAGAGAAGCGCTTCGATGTGAGCCTGGGGGCCAACCTGCACATCTGGGGTCCCGAATTTGCCGGGATCGCCCATGTGGACTGGTCGATCATCTCCTTCGACGTCGCCTTCGGCTCGCGGGAGCGCACTCAACCCGCCGCCCTCAGCTGGCCACAATTCAAGCAGGCCTTCCTGCCCGCCGGCGAGGACATCTGTTCGGTAGACGTTGTCGGGGGGACCACCCGGCAACTGGACGACGGGACCTGGATCGTCAACCCGGCCGAATTGGTCTTGACTACCCAGGCGGTGATTCCGTCAACCAAAATCAAGTTGGACGGCGAAACGAGCAGCCTCATCACCGGCAAGGACTTTGCCATCGGATGTATGAAGGTGCCGAAACAGGTTGTTAGCGGAGAGGAGACGCAACCGGGGATTGTCTCCACCCACACCATCACCATCGACGGGCCCATGGACGCGGCCGACTTCGCCTTCGCTGCCCTCGAGAAAAACGGACCCGAGGCCCTGTGGGGCGAGCGTTTCACGGCGAACCTCGACGATCTGGCCGCTTCGAGCGGCATCATCGAGGACCTCTTGATGGGCGTGCGCATCGAACCGGGGCCCAAGCAGGAGCCCGAGCAGACCGAGGACCGAGCGGTCAGTGACTTCCATTACGACGTAGCCCCGAGAGCCGACGCCTTCCGGTGGACCACGGCCCTGGCGACCACGCCGGGCGTAGGCGAGGGTGAGGACTCGAAGGCGATTCTCCTGGGCATCGCCGACCGCGCCGAACAGCGCGATCCGCTGCTGGAGGCCCTGGGCCTGGACAGCCGGGGGGTCGACCTGAGCGGCCTGGGCGCAGGTAGCGAGGCGGCCTTCGACGAGGCCTTTCTCGCCGTGCCGCGCGTAGTGACCCTTACCTAAACACAATTGGATTTTCGAGATACGAGGAGTAAGCCATGAGTACTGAACAGCAGATCGAGATGTGTGCCATCCAGTTGGCCGGCGGTGCGGATCACATGCGTTGCGCCAACAGCGCCGCCCTGAGCGTTACCGGTGACCTGACCATTGAGGTCTGGTTCCGATCCAGTGCGGCGCTGAGTGGGAAGTGCCTGTTGTCCAAACATTACAACTGTGAATACGACCTTACCTTCTGGGGCGGCCTGCTGAAATATTACCATGGTCCCAATCATCACGACAACGAGTTCGCTTCCGGCACCCAGTTTGTTCCCGACCAGTGGTACCACCTGGCGCTCACCAGGAACAACGCCGGCCGCGAGGCCATCCTCTATGTCAACGGGGTGAGAGACCAGGTTCATAGCTACGGCACCGAGGCCCCCACCTCGAACCATGATCTCCATATCGGCGCTCGTCCCGGCGGCAAGGTCCCGTTCACCGGCCAGATCGGGGAGCTGCGTCTATGGTCAACCGTGCGCGACGAGGCCGCGATCAATGAGTTCAAGAACCGCGCCCTGAGCGGGGACGAGCCCGGCCTGATCGGCTACTGGAATTTCCGCGAGCAGGGCGGTACAGCGGTCAGCGACCTCTCTCCCCACGGCCACCACGGTACCCTGTACGGCAATCCCACCCGGGTGGCCCACACCGGTGTGATGCTCACCCCGGCCGGCGCCACCTCGCCGGCACCTCCCGCCGAGCCCGTCGAGCCTCCGGCAGAACCGGTCGAGCCGCCCGCCGAACCCGTCGAGCCGCCCACCGAACCCGTCGAGCCTCCGGCAGAACCGGTCGAGCCGCCCGCCGAGGAAGTGCCCACGGCGGAAGCAGAGCTGGTACTGGCCCTACCCACGGACGAACTCGAGCCGGCGGTCGGCGATCTGGCCTTCGATGCCACCCTGCGGGGGGCGCTGATCGCGCCCGACGACGTGCTGGGCAGCTGTATCGGCTTCGACGGCGTGGATGACCGGGTGGACATCACACCCGACCTGCCCGCGAGCGTCGCGGCCACCTTTGCGGCCTGGATCCGGCCGGCGTCGCGGGTTGGTTGGCAGCCCGTCTTCGACCTGGGCAACGGCGCCCGCCGCTTGGGCCTGGTCAACGATCAATTGTCCTTCCAGAGCGGTAACCAGAACACGGTCGTGGCGGAGACCCTACCCGCGAACACCTGGTGCCACGTGGCCCTGGTGGTCTCCGCTGGTGATTATCTTCTCTACCTGAACGGGCGCCAGGCGGCCCGCCGTGCCGTCAGCCTACCCGCGGCCGGCGGCACCCTCACCCTCGGCGCCGACGCCGACGACGCCCACTACGAGGGTGAACTGGCAGCCGTGCGTATTTACGACCGTGCGCTCACCCCCGAGCAGGTCCAGACGGTGATGCACGAGGCCCGCGCCGCCCGGGTGGCCTTCAAGGACGAATACCCCCTGGACTTTCAGCTCTGGGACGGCGACGAGCAGAATATCCTCTACATGGCCGACGAGACAGGGAACCAGCGGGTTATTCTCGAGCTCGTCAATACCTCCAACCAGCAACTGGAATGGCGGCCCACCGGCAACAACGTTCCCGGCAGGGACAACTACCACCTGCGGCTCACCTTCAAACCCCAGACCTTCAGGGAAGTCCCCACCGATCCGCTGCAGTACATCCGGGCCGGAGAGCTGCCCCCGGACTGGATCGCCGCCGCCGCCGAGAAAGATCCCGAGGACGGCAAGATCTCCCTCCGGCTGCTCTATCGCGGGAACCAGCCCCTGACGCTGGGCGTGGAACAGAGCCTTTCCTTCACCCTGGAGTACCGCAGCGCCGGCGGCGGTTATGCGCGCGGTACCAATGTCGCCCTGTCCTACCAACGGTTGTACTACCGGAACGCCGAGGCGGAGATCGCCGGCACCCGCATGCGTGCCGTGGACATCATCAACCAACGGGGCAAAAAGCACATCCCACTGCAGGTGGGCATCGTCGGCGCCAACACCATTCTCAACGACGCCCCTTCCGAGGCAGCCGGCAGCGGCACGGCCGGCTGCCTGCGCATTCGCATGATCAACATCGCGAAGGTGGATCCGGCGAACCGCGACAAGGGCCGCATCCTCTTCGAGACCGGCCAGTTGAATCAGGAGCGCAACACCAGCTTTCGCTTCGTCTTCGACGACCCTCCCGAGGACGAATGGGATCTGGCCTCGGAGGATCAGTTGAAAGCCATCGAGATAACCTATACCCGCCATACCTGGGACGATGCCGGTGATCTCCAGCCCTCGAACCCCGCCAGCCTGGACATGAACGACACCGGCACCAGCCCGGTGTTCACCTTCGAACCCGATCCCGCCGAAGGGTCGCTGAAAGCGGGGGAGTACATTGACTTCCAGCTGAGCAATATCCGCTCCAACGCGGTCTCGGGATTTGCCAACATCTACCTGCTCTACGAGGACGTACCCGGTTACTGGGACGGACGTTTCGCCATCCAGGTGGAGAAGACGCCCATCGTGCACAAACGGTTTGGCAACAGCAACAACGTGGGTATCGGCATCACCCCGAATGACAGTCGCCTCAGGGTCGCCGGTAAAACGACCATCGAGGGCGATCTCTATGCCAATCGTCTGGTGGATAGAAACCACGTGGGACGATACGTGGACCCCTCTTCCACTTCGGTATTGAACGGCCTCCGGGTACACGGCGGCACCACGGTGGATACCCTGACTGGTACCAGTCTGACCATAAACGGCCACGCCACCGTTAACGGCAACGCCGATGTGAACACGTTGACGAGTGAGAGCGCCACCGTTTCCGAGGCGTTGGGCATCGGCACGGACGACCCCCAGGACAAACTCGATATCCGGGGTGGTGGACTGTGCTTCGAGGGCAAAACCGAGATGAAGTTGTTCGGAGCCGTGAGACACGATCTAAACGCGGTGGTCTTGAAGGGGGCAAAGGATGAGCTGGAGGTGATGGGACGCTTCATCGAATGGAAAGGTGGCGATCTGCGCATCGGTCATTTACAAGATCACAGTAACCACAGTGTGGTATTCGGCACTGGAAAAACGGGAAAAAAATTAAAAGCATTGATCATCAAGGGCGAGGCGACCTTTGTTATGGAAAACGGCAAGCAAGGCATTGGCACGAACGACCCGAAAGCCAGCCTACATATCAAGTGCGGAAGTTCCGGCCAAACACCTACCGGGATCAACAACGTTTTTCTAGAGAATAATGGCACCTCGAACTCTTGTTATGTGTTCCAAACCGCCACCAGCGGCGGTGGAAAGAGTTTCTCGATCACCAATGCTGGGAGGGTAGGCATCAATAACCCGAATCCAGGGACGCTGTTTCATGTCAGTAGTGGGAGTTCAGATCAGACTCCACAAAATGTGAACAACGTCTTCCTCGAGAATAATGGCAGTTCGAACAGCTATTATGTGTTTCAAACAGCTACCAAAGGCGGAGGCAAGAGTTTTTCGATCACGAATGCAGGCAATGTGGGCATAGGAACAACCAATCCGCCGACCGCCAAACTAGAGGTTAACGGGAGCTTCAAGTGCAATGGAAAAGGTGCTATTCAAAATATAAGAGTAGGACATTATAACAGTTCCCAAGGAGCAGGAGCTATCGGTGGTGGTTGGTATCGAATAGGGGGCGATTTGAATGCCGGATCTGGTGGCTCTTATATTTATCTCGAGGTACAGTACACCGATTGATGAACAATATCCTGGTTTCTGAAAGGGTAGTTATGGGAAGGAAACTTGTACAACGGTGAGGTTAATCATTGTCTGAGTTTTCACAAACAAGCGAAGGCCGCCAAGGGGGGTTGACATGACCGGAGCCACCGCTACCGATTCTCTGAAAAATGGGGTGTCCAGCCTGATGGGTATTCTCGAGCACTGGGAAGACATCGTGGTCAATGCGAGAGAACTAGAAAAAGCCTTGAAGCCCGAGCTCATGATGCTGACAAACGACACGGAAATGTATGACATCAAAAATTCCATCAATGCCGTCTTGGACAGCATCCAAGCCCAATTGAACGTGGAGGCTTCGGACCTCAACACGTCTCTCGCGGGTTTGGGGAATACGGTCCGTGATGTACTCGGCGAGATCCAGACGACCTTGAATATCGATTTCTCTACACCTCTCAACATGAATCAAATGCCGACCCGCGAACAACTCCGAGAGTTTATCAACGATTTTATACCAACCCTGGATTGTGTCGATCTTACTGCTTTGACCTCCCGAATCGACGGGCTCGCGGGCCTGTTCTCCTTCCCGGAGTTCAGCCTGGGCATCGAGCATTTCACGGTTGCACAGGGCCCATCCACCCAACCCGACGCCCAGACAGGACCCGAGCCCGAGAACACGGTCAAGGATCCCTTATCGGAGAGCAGCGGAGATGAATGGCTGAAAATCCTGCCGGACTTCGCGGGCCACCAACAGGAAATTGAGGACTTCTTCAGGGATATTCATGCAGCGGTCGAGGCCTCGCCTCTGCTTGCGGATTTGGAAGGACAACTCTCGTCATTCAATGACTTCCTCACCAATGTAGACACATTGTCTGCCGAAGACTTCCTGCTCGAGATAACCGGAATCGTGAAGAATCTGATACCCAACGGTTTCGCGTTGATGAGACAAGTCTTGGAACTCTTTTTTGACGGTTGCACCTCGGTCTTCAGTGTCACTCTCGGGGAGATGACCAAACCCTTACCCTCGGATCACGCGATGACAGCGTTATTGAAGGGCATGATGGGCGAGGAAGACCCGGAGCCCAGCTTTTTGACGCTGACATGTTTGTTGATGTCCGTTCCCTACACCCTCACGGGTTTAGCAACATCCGCTTCATCCACACAAGAGTTTTCGAGCTCGAAGCGTGCTTATGGTACCTTCCAGATACTGGATGGTTTGGCAATCGCGACTAGCATTATTAATGACTATGCATCACGAAGAGCGGGGTGGAAAGGTCATCTATCTAAGTTAGAGCTTCCTGATTTATCATCTGTTGCATGGAACATATTGGCCCAAGAGTCCAGCCGCCCCGGAGATGATTCAAATCATCTATTAAGTACTCAAATATGGAGGTATCAATGGTATCAGGGTGTTGCTTGGCCGGCATTTGCCTATATAATTAACTTAACAAACAATTTGGGGAAACACTGGAGTGGTTTCGAAACATTCGACACAATTGATCAAATACTCACCATGGTCAATGAGCTCTGTCATTTCCTATTATTCATTTTCTTGGGTGGTATGGAAGACAACGACTCTGAACCCAGGCAAGATGATAGAGTTATTTCTTGTTATTACATAGATCCAATTGCGAGTTTTTTAGATTCATTTGCTGAAATATTCCTGATTAGCCGCGTGGAACCGGAAGAGAGGAGTGAAAAACTTGCCAAGTCAGTTAATGCTCTTCGAGGCTTTGTTGTGTTGGGTCTCCAATCCGCGTATGGAGGGCTGTATATTGACACTCATGCAAACCCTGCTGTTTCGGTTTCAATCAAGGAAAGTGACGAAGAACTGTACCCTGGAAAAACTTTGACAGCTTGCTTGGAAAATATTGAAGAGGGTACTGAGGCAAGCTTTTCATGGTTTCGATACAAACTCAAGATAAAAAAAGGGGGGCAGTATACTCCTACAGAAAGTGATGTTACAACAGATGAGGATCGCAAAGATCTCCACATAAAAGGATTTTACACCGACGAGAATGGAAACCAAAAAGAGGCACTTCCTTACTGGTTCACCGTGAAGCCCTCTCCTTCTTCAGCATAGTTCCCCACAGAGGCCAAGCTCCGTGATTTCGATGAAGCCACTCACCATCGCCCACCTGGATACCGGTATCAGCTCTGCCCATCCTCGGCTCACGGAGCGGGTGTCGCGCTTCTTCGTGCTCGACCGTGACGGCCAGGTGATGTCCGGCACGGAGGTCTACGATCTTACCGGCCACGGCACCCACACCGCCGGCATCATCTGTGAGGCCCGCTACCCGGGTCTGCCGCCGCTCTCCCCCGCCGCGCGCCTGCGGGTCGTTGCCCTCCCGCGCGGGGGCAAGACCCTGCTCAACCTGCTCGTGGGTCTGGACCTCCTGCCGGCCGACCATCTGCGCGTGGCCTGTCTGCCCGTGGGCATCGCCTCCCCAACCCCCGTCTTCCTGGGCCTGATCCGGGCCCTGACCGACCGGGACGTGCTGGTGGTGGCGGCCATCGGCAACCGCGGCCCGGGCCGGGTCTGCAGTCCCGCCTGTTATCCCCAGGTCTTGTCGGTAGGTGCGGTAGACCAGCAAGGACGGGCGGCCCCTTTCTCGGGCAGCCGTTACCACCGGAACACCCACGAGCCCGACATTTTGGCTCCCGGGGTAAACATCCGCGCCGCCGCGCCCGGAGGCGGGACCGCCGTGCGTAGCGGCACCTCCATGGCATGCGCCTACGTGGCCGGCGTGGTCGCCAGGCTGCGTCAGGCCCGACCCGACGCCGAGGCCGCGACCATCAGGCGGGCCTTGCTCGCAGGCGCCGGCCCACGCCGGGGCGACGACCGGGCGGGCGGGCCGGGACTCGTGCGGCCGGCGGCGGCCCTAGCCGCCCTGACGGCCGCGCCGAACGGCGCCGACAAGCCCGTAGCGGCCCCGCCGCCGGCCTTCCAGACCCAACCCTATTTCGATGCCCGGCTGCGGACGCGGTGCCGGCGCGCCCGTCCCCACGACCAGGTGGAGGCCGTCATCGCCCTGCAACCAGGCGCCATTCCGTCCGAAGAGCCCGGGAGCGCGCCCCCGGACCGGCCCCCCTGGCTGGCGGAGGTGGCCCGGGAAAGCGGGACGACGCCCGGCATCCTGCGCTCGTTCACCCATGCCGAGCTGATCCACCTGCGCGCCCCCAGCCGCTTTTTCGACGCCCTCTCCCGTCATCCGCAATTCTGGTTCGCCGGCCCGGTGGACGTGCCCCTATTCAATAACTGATCCCAGCGGAAGGAACGGCGCCTAGCGGCCGCCATTCAAGGCGAGATGCACGACTTTATCAAGTCCCGGCCGCACTCCCATGCTCCCCCGCGCGCCCGTGAAAACTTGCGGCCTGGTGTTCATTCCGCTAAGATCGAGTGCAATATCTGTCCCCGGACATGGTTCGATGACCTGATGGATTCAGTCCGCGCGGCGCTTCAGGGGGACCCATGCAGCAGAAACGAACACTGGGCATCTGGATCTGTACCTCATTGGTTATGGGTAATATGATCGGCAGCGGCGTGTTCATGGTGCCCGCTTCCCTGGCCCCTTACGGTTGGTTGGGAATCGGCGGCTGGTTGTTCACCACCGCCGGCGCGATTGTGATGGCCCTGCTGTTTGCGCGGCTGGCTCAGTTGATGCCCAAGGTCGGCGGGCCCTATGCCTATTCCCGGGCGGCCTACGGCGACTTCATCGGCTTTCAGGCCGCCTGGGGTTATTGGCTGTCCATCTGGG
>JASJCB010000388.1 GCA_030066195.1 Acidobacteriota bacterium | reverse complement strand
TTCGCTTTTTTTCTGCTCTGTTTCATCTTCTTTTCTCCGTGTGCGCGTCCTATGCGCGTCTTGAGGTGGTGAAATGGTGAGTAATGCAGAGTAAAAGGGACTCTACACGGGTTGCCATGTATACGGATAAACCATTCATATAAAACCACTTAGACGAAACAAGAGTGAACGGGCGTAACCATGAGTAAGGCTGTTACAAGTAATGGTGGACCTGAAGCGCGGCGAGGTTTGGTTTTTCGACGACCCGACCGTTATCCAGGTAGGCTTCTTCGGACTGTACTACAAGGGCTCCCTGCCTCGCCCGGCGCCACCCGAGCCGGAACAGGTCGAAGCTTTCAGCAAGCTCTACCATTACGACCCCTGGTGGGTTCTGGCCGAGGAGCCCTTTGCCGACGCCGAGTGGGTGCCGCCCATGAAAGGCACCAACGTGGGCGAAGACCCAAACCTGGAAGGCCTGGCTTTCGATCGAAAACTGAAGGCAACGGTCCCTCCGCTCTGGTTGGATGCGGAGGAACCGAAACCCAAGAAGAAAGGCTGGAGCCTGCGACCGCCGCCCAAACATTGGAGAACCCCGGGCCGGACATCCCCCTGGCGCAAGTTCTTCTAATTCGAACACACCACCTGATATCGCGATGCCCCTGTAGTTGAAAACGAACCACCTGGTGAAATAAAACACAAAAGTAAAGGAAACACTTTTTAGGGAATTCTCGCACGTGTTTTAATTGGCCAGGCACCTTTCATCCATCGATCGATCCATCCGGCCGTTGTGCCTTTATCGAAACGGCCCAATCCATCTACAGGAGGATATCTAATGTCACCATTGCTTTCTAATTTATTGAAACTGCCTCTTGCCGCGGCGCTTGCCTTTTGCCTGTCTTTCGGCTTGATGCAACTCATCACCACCCCGGCCATGGCCGCAACCTGCGTTTGCCCCGCGCAACTTTGGCCCGGTTGTACCTACACTTCCGAGTACACCTATTGGAACTCGGGTCGCGTGTGGAAATGTTGCGTCTACAGTTGCGGCGCTGAATACTGCGGGATCGACGGTCCCGGCAACTGCTAACGGAAACTCACGCCTCGCGGCAGCCTGTCGCGGGGCGTTTTTACCTGGAGCCTATTCAGCTTTTTCACCGCTGAAACCGGTTAAAAAAGAAAGTCGGCGTTTGTGGCCGGCCCGGATTGCCTTCGGGGCACGGGTTAAGCTTCCGTACTTCAACAAGTTTCCCGACACTGTCAGGCAGATTGCGCCCGGGCGCAAAGTTGCGGCAGCAAAAAGGTGAAAACTGCGCCGCCCGTTTCCCGGTTTTCCGCCCAGATCCGGCCGCCGTGCGCGGTGACGATTTCCCGGCTGATGGCCAGTCCCAACCCGGTGCCGCCCGCCCCCGATTTGGTCTTGCTGGATTGAATGAACTTTTCGAAAACGGACTCCAGTTCGCTTTCCGGAATGCCCGGTCCCTCGTCGATGATTTTCAGCGATATATACCCGTCCGGATAGGTCAAGGCGATACGCACGGTTTTCTCTTCCGGCGAAAATTTCAGTGCATTGCTCAGCAGGTTGCGAACCACCTGGCCGATCTTCATCTCGTCCACCACAACGGGCCTGGGGCTTTGCGCCAAATCCAATTCGATCTCGATGTTCTTCTGCCTGGCCCGGAAGGAGAACTCGTCTACCACGTGATTGACCACGCGAATAAGATCGGCCTGCTTGAGGACGAAATTCATCTTGCCCGATTCAAGCTTGGCCAGATCAAGCAGCTCATTGAGTAGGGTCAACAGAGTGATGCCGCTGTTCTCGATCTTCATAAAACAGTTGTGCATCTGTGCGATATCGCCGTCGGGGCAGACCTCCATGCCCAAACCCGCAAAGCCCAGGATGCCGTTGAGCGGTGTTCGCAATTCGTGGGAGATATTGGCCAGGAAAACGGACTTGGCGTTATTGGCGGCCTCCGCCATTTCCTTGGCTTTTTTCAACTTGACCTCGGCTTCCTTGCGATCGGAAATATCTTCCACCGTGCCCAGAATGCCTACCACGTTGCCGTCCCAGTCGTGCAGGGGGATTTTGTTGGTCTCTACCCAAAGCGTGCGGCCGTCCGGCATGATGCGGTATTCGGTTTTGTGCAGCATGGCCTCGTCCATTTCCATGACCTGTCGATCGATTTCGATAAAGCGATCGGCCTCCGTGCGCGTACAACTCAGATCGTAATCGGTCTTGCCGATAATGTCGTGCGGCCCTTCCAAACCCTCCTGGCTCGCGAAGATGCGGTTGCAGCCCAGATAGGTGGAGTTGCGGTCCTTCCAGAAGATGGCCTGCGGGATGTGTTCCATGACCAGGCGAAGCATTTCACGGCTGGCTTCCAGTTCGTGGGTGCGCTCGCGGACCTTCTCCTCCAGGTCGTGTTGGTAGGCCTTCAGTTCCCGTTCCATCCGGCGGTATTCAGTAGTGTCCTGGCTGATACACAGGAAATAGTCACGACCGCCCAAACGGATCAGGGTGGCAGCCACGGCCACGTCGCGAATATCGCCGTTTTTGCAGCGGTGCTTGGTATCGAAGCGGTGGAAGCCCGTGTTGCGCATCATTTTAGCTCGGGCGACGATCTCTTCGCGGGTGGAGAAGACTTCTAAATCCATGACGTTGAGAGCGGCGAACTCCTGACGGGTATAACCCAGGTTCAGGTGGGCAAAGTCGTTGAATTCGGCCATGGTGCCGCGGGTTGCGTCGATCACGGCGATGGCGTCGCCGGCCCGGTCGAAGATAGCGCGATAACGGGCTTCCGACTCACGCAAGGCGCGCTCGGTTTGACGGCGTTCCTTGATTTCCGCGCTGTATTCCTTTTGCGATTGCATCAACTCCGCCTTGCGGTCTTTCAGCCGCAGCTTCAGGTTTCGCACGTAGGTCCCGAAAAACGAGACCCAACCCAGCGCCATGGCAAGCGCGAACCACCGGCTCAACTCCCGGCTGATATCGAATGCGGGCGGCGGGTTGTAAAACTCGTGCAGAATCACCACGCCGTAGGACAATACGGCCGTCAACGAGGTACGGATGAAGCCCCGCAGGTCCATGCTGAAGATGCCGAACAGAATAACCATGACGTACATCAGCAAAAAGGCGCCGCGAGCTTCCCGGGCCTGAAACGACCACCAGGCCGTCCAACAAATAGCCAGGAAGACTTGAATCTCGGTTAGTGAGGGATCCTGTAACCTCAGGTTCCAGTCCAGACGGATGAGCATGTAAACCAAAAGATGCTGAGCCAAAACCAGGGAGGCGGCAGCCAACGCATAACGGAGTTCCACATCGATCAAACCGGTCTGCCGGCAACCGAAAAGCACGGCGGCCACAACGACATAACCACCCAAAGCCATGATCAGGCGCTTGATTCTCAGAGTTTGATTGGGATCATCCGGGTGATAAAGGCGTAACATCTCGGAGGCTCGTCTACAGCAAGATGAATCCATTATAGATGAGCCGGTTGCCTACCTCCAAGGAAGTTACGGGACGCAGGGCTGTCGCATCAGACGATTAAAAAAGCGGCTTACCGTGTCCGATAGAGAAGACGACACACTGATACTGACGGGCCGGTTAGTGGTAGATGTCCGTCTCGTAGTCTTGAAGCGATGGGTAGAACTGGTATTTTCGGCCCGTAACCGCGTCCTGTCCTTTAAGCGGTCGGGCGCCGGTGGCCTGCAACAACAGGGCGCTGAATTGTTGCCAGGCGGTCTTCGGCGTTGCCTGGGGCAACAGGTCCAAGGGATTGGAATCCAGGGAACCCAACCGGATCACGCGATGCTCCGGCTTGGGAACCCCGATTCCATCCAGCACCAGATCCAGCACCAGTTGCGGCCGGCTGTTGTTTTGGATGACACCCGCCACCATTTCTTCGACTCTTTGGTAGGGCAGGGTTTTCAAATGACCTCGACCCATGTCCAGCCTCAAGCCCTCGGGTTCCATACCCACCAACCGGGCGGGCCACAGTTTCAGGTTGGGTCGATAGCCGGAGCCGGTGTCGTCGTGGGTCAGGTCAGGACCCTGACCGAAGGTCAACTCGGGCCGTTCCATGCTGAAGGTGCCGGAGAAGTCTTCGGGCTCGTCCCGATTCGACTGCCGGGGATCGGGGGGAAACCCCATTTGTTCAGCCGGTTGCGGCGCTTCATAGAACCCGGCCGGAGTGGGTTCCGACTCCTCGACGAAGGTGCCGTCAATCGCGGAGGAGGCCGGTTCAGGCTCCTCGAAGGATGGGAAATCCGACGGTTCCGCATCCGTGGACAAGGGGACGGCCCTGTCGGTATCGAAGCTGTTGTCCGAATCGGCCGACTCGAAAAACAGCGGCTCTTGCGGCAACGAGGCAACAACCGCGAGCGTCTCGTCGTCCGACCGCTCGGGAGAGGCGCTGTGTTGACCGGTCGCCTGCTTTTGGTGAAGCTTCTTGCGCAATTGTTGCAGCCGCTTGACCTCTCCCTCCGTCAGGTCGGTGCGGTTGTTCATGATACCAGCCATCCGCAACGCCAGTTCCTGATTCAGTTCAATGGCCAGAGCGATTCCTTTAAAGGTTTGACCGTTGGTCATCCGGGAGGTGTCGATAAAGGCGGCCTCCAGGACCTCCCGGGCCTTTTTGTTTTCTTGCGCCCGGTAGAGCTTGTCCGTCATCTTGAGGAGGAGCGACGTGGGCAGAGAGATGTCCGGGATTTCGCGAAGCAGCACCTCGCGGCATTCGAAGCCCGTCACGACATCGCCCTCGTCCACCTCGAACGGAATGCGCTTGCGCCCGGCGTCCAGTAAGTCCTTGTCGCTGCCGTTGATAGCCGCTTCCTCCCAGTAGGCGGTTAACAGGCGGCCGTTGCGCGGATCTTTCGCGATACGCTCCTGTAACCTTTCCAAGAGGGGAAGCTTGGGTCCGAAACGTTCCTTGATCCTGTCCACAAACCCGACCGGCGCGCCGATATCCCCGTCATCAGCGGTGAGGCCCGCCCATAACTTTTTGGGATTGAGGGCGGCATCGGTGTCCTTGTAGTAGATGAGCGCGCGCCAGGAAGCCAAACCGAGGATCAGGAGGCCCTGTGCCAATTCCCGAACCAGGATCGTTCGCGGCACGTCGTCTTGCAATTGGAGTACCACGGAAACGATCAACCAACCGCCCACCATACCGACGCCCAACAGGTGACCGTTGGCAACGGGTTTGGTCGCCAGTACATTGATGCCGCTGCAAAGTAGGACGCAAATCAACCAAATTCCGGCATAAATGAGCAGGGACCAACGAATTTTGCTGACGGCGGTGGGTTCGGGAGGATCGAAACTCTCGACTCGCTTTACCGAGAACAAAATATCGGGATCGACCCCGTTTTCCCCGATCGGCGCAATGACCATGAACAGGTGATGAGTAGAAAAGAACCAGACCTGCTTATCGATTTCGCCGGGCAAGCCCTGGTTGTAGACGGTTTCGTAACAGCCGGGCCAGGGGAATTCGGAAGACTGGAACTGAAGATCCTGGGTTTCTTGGGCATCGGGTTGCGAGGTCAACAGCTCCGCCATACTCTTTTCCGTGGGTTCATCGGCATGGCCGAGATCGGTGACTACGATGAAATAAGGGGCGCCGTCAGGGTGAACACAGGCGTAGGCATTTTGCCTGCCGCGATACTTGCGCCAGGTCCAGCCGATCGGGCCGGGCATGGCCCATCCCAGTTCCTCGCTGACGAAACGACCGTCTTCGATCATGTCATCGGAGACCTTGGGCTCTTTATTCATGTTTTGACCCGCGGATAAGAGCGGAATTCCCAGTAAAGAAACCAATAATATCGGCAAACTACGGCACGCGGACATCACACTCCCCTCAGTGATGAAATAAGGCAGTAACAACCCCTCATTCCATAAAAGCGTAAACGATCGGAAATACGGATCAGCAAATCGGGTTATCCAGGATGCGTTGCCCCAGGTTCAGGTATATAATAACGGTGAACGTTTCCTCCCCATGGGGAATGCGGCCGGAGTAG
>JASJCB010000220.1 GCA_030066195.1 Acidobacteriota bacterium | reverse complement strand
CTTACTCAGTGGAAAGCCTATAGGCAACGTCGTCCATAGGCTTCCTACTCAGTAACCTGCCGTAGGGCAACGTTGTCCCCAGGCAATGCACTCAGTGATAAGGGGAGGGACGACGTTGCCTTTTTCCCGTTACCCTTACTTTCAATTACACCCACGCTGGAGCCTATTGTCGAGCAAAACAGGGTGCAAGTGGGGCTCAGTGCCCTAAGCAGCGGTAACCATTATTTGATAGGCAATATGATCAACCTGCTCAAGCAGATGTTTGCGGTCCATGTCTTACGTGGGACGCCTGTCGAAGAACTTGGCAAAACACCGGGTTTGCTGCTTATCGACGAGGCCGAAAACCAACTGCATCCCAAGTGGCAAAAGCGCCTGATCAAAAGTATTCTGAATCTCTTCCCCAATCTTCAGATCATCGCCACCACCCACTCGCCGTTTATCATTGCCTCGGTGCCCAACGTCCGGTTGTTTGTCTGTAAATCCAAAATCGATCATTGCGTGGTGGAAGACGTTACCGCTCAGTACAGCAACAAGCCGATTGACGAGATCCTCATGTCGCCGCTTTTCGAGGAAACCCAGCCCTTCAACCAGGAGATCACCGAACTGATCGAGAAACGACAAAAGGCCGTAGAAGCCTGTGATGCCAAGGAACAAGCTCGCATCGAGGAAAAGCTCAAGGCGTTGAACCCCACCTACTTCTCTTATTTCGATATCGATAAACTGTTGGCCGAAACGAGAGTTCGTTCTTGATCCCCATTCAGCGAGCGCCCGAACCCGATATTTGCAGGGCTTTGACCTGGAATGAAAAGAGCCTTCTCACCTTGCGCAATGGCAAGGCGAGAAGGCTCTCGAATTCGGTCATTTAGTTCGGTTTAGTTAACCCCGACCTCCTCGCGGAGGTAGGCGTCCAGGCTCAACTTGCCATGGTCCATCGAGGAAAGCAGTTCTTTTTGAGCCAGGTAGTCTTCGTTGACGAAACCCGCGCGGCTTTGCAGCATGCGCCAGGACTTGCGGCGTTCGATGCAGAACAGCACCATCTGCCGGCTCAGCCTGTAATAGACGGGGTTGCCGTCCACGTCGTAGCCGGTCATCGCCACGCCGTATCTGGGGATGTAGGCGCGGTGGCCCTGCACCAGGTGGCGTCGCTTGACCACGTCGTCCATGGTCACCAGCATCAGCATCTTGTCCAACGGGATCAGGTTCTCGGCCTCGGCCTCGCTGATCTTCTTGTGGTGGTTGCGGAAACGCGCCTCGGTGACGGCCCAGTGGGCCGGGGTGTAGGCGAATTTCTCGCGACCGCGCTTGGCCTTGGGTTTCCAGTACCAGTCGCGGCGGTAGTCCGGGTTGGCCGTCAGTTCCAAGGCTTCGCCGTAGGTTTCGCCTCGGGTCGGGTTGTAGGTGAACTCGGCCAGGCCCCGGCTGTCGCGCACCATGCCCGCCTGGCGCGGCGAAGCGTGGTCCGGTACGCCGTGCTCGGGTTGACAGGTGGTGTAGACCTGGAAGTAGGCCGTACCCCGATAACACAAACCTTCCAGCAAGGCTTTGTACAGGTTGGCGGTATTGGCCAGGGAGACTTGAGCCAGATACGGCGAGCCGTGACCCGCCATGAAGCACTCGGCGACCGATTTCATTTCGGTCATCTTGCCTTCAGTGGCCAGGCCGAACTGGTTCATGTCGAATCCGCCGGTCATGGGTGAGGATTCCGAGTTCTGGCCGCCGGTGTTGCTGTAGACCTGTGTATCCAGCATGAGGATTTGCATGTTCGGCCGGTTCTGCAAGACGACCTTGGACACGTTTTGGAAGCCGATATCGCCCATGCCGCCGTCGCCGCCGACCGCCCAGACTCGCGGTAGTTCCAGAATCTCCTCGTCGGAGAGATAAGCGTCCGAGAAGTGGGTCAGATAGAAGTAGTCCAGGTCTTCCATCTTCCGGTCGCGGGCGCCCAACACCCAACCGGCCAGCCGTTCCGGAATGATGGAGCGGCGCAGGTGGTCTTGAACGAAGCCCTCGCTCAGCAGCCAGCCGATGGTGGTGCCGTCTTGGAACAGCGAGTTCATCCAGGGGTAGGGGTGCGGGTTGTTGGGCGGGGTGGAACCGAATACCGTGTTGCAACCAGTGTGCGCGGTCATGGCCATGACGGACATGCCGCCTTCCATCTGACCCTTGCTCACATTGGGCCTGCGGTGCGCCGTAGCGTCGTGGCCGATAGTTTCGACCAGGCATTCGATCAGTTCCGAATCGTCGCCGTGGAATTCGGTTTCGATGCGGGCCTCGGTGGCTTCTTCCGACTCCGCGCCGTAACCCATGATCAGGTGCAGGATGGAGCGACGCAACAAACCATAGGCTTTCGCATCGGTCTGTTTCAGTTCCGCCAGCATGGCCGGTCCCTGCTCCTTCAGGCGTGAGGCCAGGGCTTCCAATCGTTCCGCCTTGCGTTGGAAGATGGGCCGCATCAGCGCCTCGGTGACCGTGACGATGGAACGAACCGCGCTTTTCTCGCCGCAGCCCGCGCAGGCGCCGTCGCCGGAGACCAGTGACTGGTAGTTGCTCTGCACCATCAGGTGATAGCGCAGGGCAGCCGCCTTGGACTCGGCCGGCGACATGGCGTCATAGATGCCCAGGTACTTGGGATCGGTATCGGGCAGCAGGTCCAGGAACTGGGAGGCCGACAGGGTATCGGCGTGGTCGTGCTCGTTTTCGACGTGCATTTCCAGCGCTCCGTGGTCGCAAACCTCTACGCAGGCGCCGCAGCCCTTGCACAGGTCCGACACGTAGATGCCGAAGATACCGCCCTGACCCGGTTCCTTCTTCTCGCGGGACTTGAAGGCCAGGTTCGCTTTCTTGTAAGCCAGGGGCAGGATGTCGATGATCTGTCGCACTTGACCGACCGCCTCCTCGTCTACCTCATCCCTGCGGCTCGCAATCTCTTCAAACATGGGCCGCACAATGTCGCGGAAATGACCGGGTTCGTCTTTCACCCCCAGCAGTTCATGCATGCGGGCGCGGGCTCGATCAGCCAGTCCGGGTACTTCCTCCAACAGGGTGGTGCGGGCGCGCTCATCCGTCACATAGTTGAGGACGGCGGTTTCCAGCACCTTGTCCAACGGCTGCGTGGTGTTGGGCATTGCGGTGTCGGGGCAGATGCTTATGCACTCCATGCACTGCGTGCAAGCTTCAGGTATGAAAACCGGTGTTTCTCGCCGCGAGACGTACTTATGTGCCTGGGCGCCTGTACCCGAGGCCATACAGCCGACAGAGGCCAGTGCGGATGAAGGCTGGTGGTAGCCGAGCCCGGCCCGGAATTCTGCATCGAAGGTGTCGCGTCTGAAGATTGGGGGCGTTTTGTCATCGATTTCCTCGCTTTCATCGTTGAGAAGTAATGTATGAGGCGAAAGGACGGGATCGGAGAAAGAGGAGTAGTCAAGATCGTCTACCGTACCGTGAGGCACCTCGCGCACCTCGCTGAAGCCGCGCAACATGACTTTCATGTTGGACTCGATCACCTCGTTGCCGAACCGGCCGAATTTCTTGTCGTATTGCTTGCGCACCACTTCCTGGAAGGCTTCCTCCGGGATGGCGTACTCAGTCAGGAAGGGGGACACGCTGAAGAAAGCGCCCAGGAAACTGTTGCCTTGCATGCGGGTTTGCAGGTCGCCTCGATCGGTCGCCTCGCGAGCGATCTTGAAACCCGGTAAAATGTAGATTTGAATCTTTTGGGTTATGATCTCCCGACGGAAGCGGATGGGGATGTAACGCCAGGCCTCGGCGGGATCCTCGCAATGGGATTCCCAAACAAAGGCGCCGCCCTTACGCAGACCCTCCAACGGGTTGGTGTGCAGGAACGCCTTGGGATCGCAGCACAGGACCACGTCAACATCCTTCAGGTCACAGTTCACGCGCACGCGCTCGGGAGCGGCAACCAGGAAGTAACTGGTCGGGGCGCCCTTCTTCTCCGAGCCGTATTTGGGGTTGGCGCTGATGTGAATCACTTCCTCGGGCTTGCCGTAGGCGTCCATGCGGCCGAACTTTTGGGCGATGTACCCGGAAAAGGCGCCCAGGATACCGCTCAGGTTCTTGCCGGTGGTAATCATGCCCCAGCCGCCGATGGAGTGCAGGCGCACGGCAATGGAACCGCCGGGCAGCAGCGAGGGGGTATCCTCACTGATCACCGCGTAGGGATGATCGATGCCCACGTAGAAGAAGCGTACACCGTCTTCCCGGCTCAGGCCGTCTTGACGTTTCCCCCGGCCGGTTGCAAATTCGTAGGCGCCCAAGATGCCCTCGGGCCGGAAGTCGCGGGAACCCAGACCGTAGACGCCGGAGAAGATCTCGGGTTTCCGGTCTTCCTCCAGGGGACTGAGATGCGGATAGGCGCCGTTGCGGCGTTGGTCCTCGGCTTTGTCCAAGGCGGCGCGGATGTCGCGGGCCAGCGGGTTGCCCACGGCCAGGGGCTCGTCCGTGCGTTCCATAACGATGACCTGCTTCTTGCCGGCCAGTACGTCGACGACGGCGGCTTCAGGGAAAGGCCGCAAGACGTTGACATGCACCACGCCGACGCGTTCGCCCTTGTCGCGCAGGTGATCCACCGCGGCTTCGATATTCTCGGCAGCGCTGCCCAGACAGACAAACACGGTTTCAGCATCGTCACAACGATAGGGGCTGATCAGTCCGTAACGCCGGCCGGTCAATTCGGCGAAGGTCTCGTAGGCTTCTTCGAACATGCTCAGAATGGGTTCGGAGAAATGATTGCGGCGGGCTGCCACGCCGTTCATATAATGTTCCTGGTTCTGGACGGGTCCCAACAGCAACGGGTGTTCCAGGTCGATCATGGCCGGAACGCGACGGCGCCTGGGCCCGAACAAACGCTTCTGCGATTCGGTGGGGCAGGGAATCATGTCCTCGGGTCGGCCCAGATATTCCCGCACCAGTTCAGGTTCCACGCGCAGGAAGGTTCGATCCAAATGTGTGGTCAGCATACCGTCCTGGCAATTGATCCCCGGGTTCAGGGCCTGCTCGGTCACTCTGCGTAGGATCAAGGCCTGGTCAGCCGTCTGCTGCGCGTTTTTTGAAAAACAAACCAGCCACCCCGTATCCAAGGTGCTGTAGACATCGTCATGGCCGCAGTGAACGTTGAGCGCATGCCGGGTCAAGGCGCGCGCGCCCACTTCCAAGACCATGGTGCTCAGTTTGCCGGGGGCGTGAAAGTACTGCTCCATGCCGTACACAATGCCCTGGCCGCTGGTGAAGTTGACGACGCGTTTACCGCTGACGGAAAGCGCAACGGCGCCGCCCTGGGCCGCGTGTTCGCCCTCTGCTTCGATAGCCATGAAGTTGCGGCCGAAGGCATTCAGGGCGCCCTCGGCGAACATGGCCTGATAGTGTTCACCCATCTCCGTAGACGGGGTGATGGGATAAAAAACACCCGCATCACAGATCAAAGATTCAGTGTACCGGGAAACCAGTTGGTTACCATTGGTGGTAACGCGAATACCGGGAAACCTGGCTTTGTGTTTTGTCATGATTGACCTCCATGGACCTCGGCAAAGTCATGAGCAAAACCCGGACCAGCCGGCTCAACTTTATATTTCCCAAAGCTTCAGGCCGAATCAGCGTTTCGTGACAGGTGTCAACATGGGCAATCTTTCCCAGGCTGTGAGATTATCCGCACCCCTTACTTACCGATTGTTAGCTTCTTGTTAGCTGATCGAAAAGACGATTGCAGTCTACTTTTCGCGCATCCACTTGCGCTTACCACGCTGCCGTTTCTCGCGAAAAAAGGCCTGTATCGTCTCCACACACTCGGCTTCCAGCACACCGGAGATGATTTCCAATTGGTGGTTCAACCCGGCGCGCGCGGCTTCATCCAGAAACAGAGAGAACCCGGCCTTTAAATCGGGGGCGCCGTAAACGAGTGTCTGAACGCGCGCGTGAACCAGCGCGGTAAAACACATAAGGCAGGGTTCCAGGGTGACGTAGAGAGTTGAACCGGTCAGTCGATAGTTATCGTAATAGTCGCAACCCTCGCGCAGGGCCATGATTTCGGCATGCGCGGTGGGGTCACGGGCGGTAATATTCTGGTTATAGCCCTGGCCCAACAATAACCCGTCCTTGACGATCACCGCGCCCACCGGCACTTCATCGGCCCCGGCGGCGATCTCGGCCAGGCGCAGGGCTTCACGCATCAGGCTTTCATGATCCATGCGGCAACACCTCCACGGGATTATACCCGAATAACCTTCCCTAAAGATCCAGGTACAAGACCTGGCCTTGGGTCAAGATCAGTTTTTCCTGTACGATCTTCCGGCTATGGGCATCCATGATTTCCAGCTTATAACTACCGGGCGGCAGACGATCCACGACGAAGTTCTCCTTATTGCCGTCCAGGGTAAAGGGCCGGTAGAAGTTGGTGCCCTCGATGCCTTCCACATAGATCCGCTTATCGCCGGGCGCGGCATCGGGATCCAGGGAACCGTTCAGCACGGCGCCCTCGGCCACGGTGACCACCCAGTTGTCCAGTTGGACCGCGGTCAGGTTTTGGATACGCGCCTTGTGTGTCAAAGCCAGGTCTTCCCGGTCCACCAAAAGGTCCAGGTTGGCGCCTTCCGGCAGACCGTTGAATTGGAAGTATCCCTTAGCATCGGTGGTGGTTTCGTGGACGCCCATGGTGTTGCGTCGCCAGGTGCCGCGAAAGTAGGTCAACCAGTTGAAACGCGCGTTCAACGGGTCGTTGCCGTCGTAAACCAACATCTTCACGTTCAGGTTGGGGCGCGGCCTGCCGTCCACATCTACCAACATGCCGCCGATCGAAATACCCGTATCTTCCAGGACGATGGTGACCGGTTCGGCATTTGGGTTGGAGGACGCGGTCATACTGACTTTGCGTTGCGGGTAACCCTCGGCGCTCACCGTGATTTGCAGGGGCACATCCGGCGGCAGGCGATCCACGCTGAAGTTGCCGTCGGGCGACCAGAAGTGAATGCCTTCCCGCTCCCAAACCCTGTCCAGGGAAAGGCCCCGGCCCTTTTTCTCCTTTTCCACGCTCAGCACGAATTGAGTGACCGGCCGGTTTTTGTCGTCGACCACCCGGCCGCGCAAGGCGCCCAGGCCGGCCAGTTTGACTACTATCTCGCTCTGTTTTTCCAAGTCGTAACCGACGCTTTGCGGCACATAACCCCAGGCGCTGAACGACAGGTGGACCATATTCGGCAGAGAATCCAACTGGAAACGGCCCTGCTCGTCGGTATAGCGTTTCTCGCCGTCGAAAAGCGGTAGGGTTCCCAAGCCGGGGTAGCGATCGCCCTGGTCGATGTAAGCAAAACCGCTGACGGACACCTTGTCCAGCGGGCCGCCGTAGGTGTCGGTCACCACGCAGGACAGGCTGTAGCCCGGCTTTAGGAAGAAATCCAGCACGGCCGGATCTTCCTCCGGGGAATAAGCGCCGCTGACGGGCGCGAAGCCTTTAGCCACCGCGGTCAGCAGGCGCTTCCTGCCCACGACGGGCACGGCCAGCACATAATCGCCGGCGCCCGTGGTGAAGGTTTGGGCATAGCTGTTGGCGCCCTTGTTGCCGCTGTAGACCATGGCGCCGCCGATCGCACTGCCGTTTTCATCGCGCACCGTGCCCTGTACATTCAGGTAGGGCACATCTTCCGGGTCGGGTTCTTTTTCCAGCGCTATATCCAGTTCCTTCTCGGAGGAATTGGGCGGGAAGGCCACCCAATAAATGATTTTGGGCTTGTGTCCCCCAGCACTCACGGAAACGGTGAAGTCCCTGTCCACGGGCAGTTGATCGATCAGGTACTCGCCCAGTTCATTGGTTGTCCCCACCAGTTCGTCGTCGCCGGATTGACAGGTGACCTCGGCGTCCCCCAGGGGTTTGCCCTCTGTATCGGTAATCTTGCCGAAGACGGTTCCGGCCGGTTGCATGCTCATGGTGACCATAGGTTGATGACCGGTCAACGACATGGCCATGGAGGTGGGAATATAACCGCCGGCGCGCGCCTCCAGGCTCCAGATGCCCGGGGCCAGGGGAATGCGGGCAATCCCTCGTTCATTGGTGGTGAAGTTCAGGTTCAACTGGCCGCGCGCCTTGATTCGGACGCCTTGAATCGATTCCTCGGTGACCGCATCGATTACCTTCAGGGCCAGTTCCTGGGCGCGGCGCATCTCCAGGCGGAGCGGACCTACTTCCGTATCGGCTTCGCGCACGTAGATCTGGGTGATATCGCGGCGGGTTTCGTAGGAGAGCAGGGGTTCGCGGGCGGCATAGATCAGGTAGTCGCCGCGGAAATCGTCGACGAACTGAAACTCGCCGTTTTCATCGGAGACGCTTTGGTCGATCCGCGGTTTGTTGGCGGAAGAAAAAGCCAGGATGAGAACACGGGCTCCGGCGACAGGGGTTTCGCTATCCAACATTACCACCCGACCCGTGATGCGCACCAGATCGGCGAGTTCATCTCCATCCCGGGAGCCGCGACGTCCCGACCGGCCGCTCCAGTCGCTCTCGCCTCGCCGATTGCCGACGGAACCGCGATCGTTCCTGTCCTTGCCCGAACCGGCATCACCCCCGATTTTCAGGCTTGGGTCCGATGAGCCGTTTTCATGGCTGTCATCGGATGACGACGCGTCTTGAAAGATGGAACGAGAGACGTGGGTCAATAATCCCAGGAAAAATAGACAGAGAATAAGGGCGGGCGCGACATGGCGTTTCTTCAAGGCATCCTCACGGGGCAAGTCGATTTCTCTCTTATTCTGCCCGCTGGACGGCGCCCGGCCAATGCAAGATCTCGTAAAAAAGGTGAAGCCGGGCCCCGCGAGAGGCCCGGCCCTGTTCTATTCGCCTAAGCAGTAGAGGTTGCTCAAACCGCGAACATACATGCGTTTGCCGTCGAAAATGGGCGTACCGCGGAACTTCTCCAACTGGTTGCGCGCCACCTGCTCGTATTGACGACCGGGTTTCACCACCAGGACGGTGCCTTCCTCGGAGCCGATGTAGATATGGCCGCCCGCCACGCTGACGGAGGGGTAGATACTGTTCTGGTTATTGCCGCTGATGCCCAGTTCGTGCTCGTAGACGACCTTGCCGGTATCTTTTTCCAGCACATTCATCCAGCCCTCGCGGGACACGGCGTAGATCAGGTCGCCGTGGATGACCGAGGAGGCGTAGTGGCGGCTGCCCTTGATTTTGGCCGACCAGATTTTTTCCAGCGTGGGATTGGCCGGGTCCGTGGGCAGTTTATAGGCGCGGGCGTCTTTTTCGATGCAGTAGAGGATGCCGTTGTGGATGACGGGCGTGGCAAACTTCAAACCGGCGGCTTTGGCGGCCAGGATCTTGCCGTCCTCGGCGCGCAGGATATCGCCGTGCGTCGCGGTAAGGATCATGTCCTCGCCGCCGACCTTGAAGGTAACGGGTCCGCCCCAACCTTCCTTGGATTCGGTGCGCCACAGTTCCTTACCGGTATTCTTTTCGATCGCAACCACGTCCAGGATGTGGAAGACGACCTTGTCGCCGACCAGGAGGGGCGAGGCGCTGTGCCCCCAACCGTGGGTGGGTTTATCCAGTACGTGCGCCCATTTGCGATTGCCTTCCAGGTCGTAAGCAGCGGCAACGCCGTTACCGTAGACCACGAAGACGTGTTTGCCGTCGCTGGTGGGCACGGCCGAGGAATAGCCGTTGGCGTCATGTCGGTTGGGTATGTTCAAGGGATCGATCTCGTTGAGCTGCTTGTCCAGGTTGCGCAGTTGCAGGCGCTTACCGCGGAACCTGCCGCGAGCCGCCTCATCGCCGGCTTGGATAGCCTTGCGCAGTTCCGCCATTTCCTCTTTGACCTTGGCGATGGCCGCGCGAATGGGTTTGGCCTTTTCCTGGACGCCCGCGGACAGTTTGGCGATTTCTTCATCCGAGAGGATGTCCGTGTATTCGTTGGGCTTTTGCCAAAGAATCTTACCGCTTTTGCGATCCACGCAAACCAGGGTGGACGGTTCGCTGTTTACGAAAATTTTGTCGCCGACAATGATGGCCTGGGCGTTGGACCAATCGGGCATGGCGGTTTTCCAAACGACGTTCTTTTCGGCATCGAAAACGGTCGGGGGCGTGGCGCTCATATAGGAACCGGTGCCGTCGGTGCGCCATCCGGTAATCTGATCGCCGGCGGCCAGGGACGCGGCGGCCAAGAGCAAAAGAGCAGTCCTGAGAAGCATAAGAATCCTCCGTAGGTTTCAGCGCGCCTCTTCTCCACGGCGCAGGGGAACGCTGTCGTTTGGTCTATTGTCGCGCCGATCAAACATCCGGGTGCGCTGCTCTCGTGAAGGAAACAATGAGATTCTCATGGAAATGCCGGCGAATCGGGCTTACAATTTGTTCATCGGGTTTCCCATGACATCGCCGATATTGAACGCCTCCTTTGCTGGGGATTACGGCGTTCGGTGCCTCTGCTTTCGCGCTTTTCGGTCGATTCCAGGGTAAACCCCGCCTTTCATTCAATCCAATGAGGAGAATCTTCATGAAAAAAGTATTCTTAATGCTCTCCCTGGCCGCCATGCTGGTTTTCGGTGCGTCTCAATTAGTTGCGGGCCCCTATAGCACCAGGGCCATGTGCGTTATCGGCTGCATCACCAGCACCAGCTATTCATCCACCGCTTGCAACACCCTCTGCGGCACCTGTAACGATCCCGCCTGGGGCAACGGTTTCCCCTCGCCGACGCCTTACGAGATGTGCATTGTGGGCTGTGTGCAAACGGGTACTTCCGATTGCTCCACCGAGTGCGCCGGCTGCCCCGACTAACCCCCGAACGACCGGGAACGGTGCGCCGTTCCCGGTTTTACACGTGCTCAGGCACAGAGCAGCGGGCCCGAGTGCAGATTTTCGGCCAGTTGACGGCGCCAGTCTCGCGAGGTGTCCAAGGCGAAGATTTCCTCGTCGGGACCCGGTGCTTCAGCTTGCATGACCTGTCGGGAGATCAGATCGGCGGTGGCGTCCGAGACGTCGCCCTTGCGATGGGAAAGCCGGTAGCGCAACAAGGCTTCCGGCGCCTCGCATTGGATGAAGTGGACGGGCAGGCCGTATTGCGCGGCCAGGTCGCGCAATTTGCCGCGTTCGGATCGTCGGTCGTACTTGGCGTCCAGGATCACCGGAATCCCCTGACTCGCCAGGTAGAACCCGGTTTCGGCCAGAGTGTCATAGGTTCGTTTGTTCATGGCGGTGGTGTAGACGGCATCGCTGCCGCGCTGATCCAACGGCATGCCGCACAGGTGTTTGCGAACCGCATCGGAGCGCACGTGCACGGCGCCCAACCGTTGGGCCAACCAGGCGGAAACCGTTGATTTGCCCGACCCGGACAAACCGCCCACCGCCCAAAGGCCGCGGTGGCGCGCCCTGGTGAACCAGCAGGCCAGTTTGTAAAAGGCCTCGGCCTTGATCGCCGCCTTGCGTTGTTCCTCCGGGCTTCGCTCGGAGTCCACGGTTTGAAAGGAGTAGATCTTGGCGCGCACATAGGCGCGCATACTCGCATAAAGCGGCAGCAGCACGGCGCCGCGATAGTCGCCGGTGTACTCCAGGTAGGTGTTCATGAACTGCCAGGCCAGGTCGGTGCGATTGCGGTGTTCCAGGTCTACTAAAATGAAGGCAGCGTCGTAAAGGGTGTCGATATTGCTGAATTCCTCGTTGAACTCGATGCAGTCGAAGACCTGGGCCTGACCGCGCCAGGTAATGACATTATTAAGGTGCAAGTCGCCGTGACAGGCGCGAATGAAGCCCCCCTGCTGCCGCTCGATCAGCAGATCGGCCCGGCGATTGAGCAGGTGGCGCGTAAACAGTCTGGTTTGTTCCAATTGGGCGGGGTCTTGCAGCGTTCCCACAAATTGTTCGGTTTCCTTGTAATTGCCTTCGATGACGCCTTCTACCACGGACGGATCGCCGTAGGCGGTGATTTCGGGCCCGGTAAGGGCCGAGGCGTGCATCAGGGCCACTTTGCGACCCAGGGCGGTGACCATACTTTGCGTAAGACATCCGTTCTCGAAGCGGTGACTCCAGAGCGCCTCTTGGGGAAATTCGTTCATTTTCAAGGCGTAGTCACTCACATTTCCCGCGCCGAACCGATAAATACCTTTGTCATTTCGGGAAATAGGCAGCACTTCCAGGTATAGGTCGGGCGAAAAGCCTTTATTCCGTTCCAGTTCCAAGCGTAGATTTTTGCCTCTTAAAGTAGTGGTGGAAAAGTCGAGGAAGGGCAGGCAGATAGGTTTCTTGACCTTATAGGCATAAGGCCCGGTCAGCAAAACATAGGAAATATGGGTTTGCTGGAGGAGGATCGGCTCGCGGACGGGATGCGGGTAAAACGACGGGTCCAGCATCTGTCGGATCAGGGAGGGAAGTTGCGACGGCCGGTTCATGATTGCCTCCTGTCTTGCGAAGAGCATCCCTGAAGATTAGGGTTTACACCCGGATAACTATTCAAAAGCAATGCCATAGAGAGCGGAAGCTATGCCCTCCAAGGGATACATGCCTTTCAACAGCATGTAAAAGCCAGGTAAATCGTGGAAAATCGCTCATGCTGGTGAGAATGGCCCATCATCGGCCGAGCAACCCGGGGCTCCGGGCGTAAATAACCACAGTCAGAACCAGGGAGCATGCTGCCCGGGAAGCCGGCCGCCGAGTCTGCGGAAGGGAGCACCGTTCCCCGGCGGCGGTCTTGTGAAAAATCAAAACACAACACCATGCCCGGGAATGACCCCTTGGGAGTCGAAAAAAGCCGTCCTTGAGCCGAAATTTAGGCGGGTTGATCTTTAAAAGGGTGTATACATCCCGAGAAGTAGAGCGCTCGGCGCATATTTCAACAACTTGCCTCACGGTTTCGGCATGATCGAGCGATAGCCGGAAGGCCGTTTTCTCTGAAAAACAACCCCGGTTGCTTTTTCATTGAGTCTTTTTCAGGGAATAGAGCCACCTGCCGACCGACCGAACGGCACCAATCCCGGGAACGGAACCACCCTCGGCAGTTGCAACCGGCCCTGTTCCCGGGAATGATGCCGCCTTTCGGATCCCAGGGTGGCTCCATTCCCGGGCAAAGGACTCCCTAAGCTCCAAAAACCGGCTCGTTATGTAAAAAAAGTGATGGTTTACAGGCCAAATCTCTATTTAACGCCCAAATTGGGTGTTTTTATCGAAAGGCAACGAGGTGTGCCGGATTCTCGGTTTCCGGTATGTGGACAAACCGGTAACATGCCGAAGCGTCGGTTCACCATGCCTCACGGTGATAACGCCGGATTTCCTCCCGGTCGCGCGTAGTGATCTGCTAACATGAGGCAGGAGATTGAATGGTTGAATTACGTTGCGGTATTACCGGCGCCGGCAAACACTTCTGGCAGAGCGTCAATCGGACCCGACGGTTTTATTTGAATGCCTTGGAGCAACGCTTCACTTTGGTGCCCGAACGGGAATCGGAGGACGGCTGGTTCGACCCGTTGCCCGATGCCGTGCTTAACTTCAGCGGCAATCGCTGTTGGCAACGATCTCAGCACCCCGACTGTCCGATGCTCTTCGGCATGCACGGCGGCGCCGTGTTGGATCAACCTTTTCTACACCGGCATCTGCCCTCGCTGGACACCAGTGATGTACTCCTGGTGAATTGCCGCTCCGATATCGCTATTTTTCGCGATATGTTCGACACATCGGCCCCGAACCTCTGCCTGTTACCGCTTCCCGTGGATACCCGTCGCTACAAACCCATGGACCGGATCGCCTGCCGCGCAGAATTATCTCTGGGGGAATCCGATTTCGTCATCGGCTATGTGGCCCGCCTGTTGCCGCAAAAGAATCCCCACCGTTTCCTGGAGTTCCTGTATCGCTTGAAGCAGGCATTGGCGCCGCGCACCGTCAGCGCCTTGATGATCGGCAGTTATTGGTTGGACTATCCCGTACTGCCCTACGTCACCGAACAATACCCCGCCTATATTGCGGAGCGCATCAGCGCATTGAACCTGGATCACAATATCGCCTATTTCCCCGCCGACCTGACCGATGAAGACTTGCCGATCTTCTACAACGCCATGGACTTGCTATACCATCCCACCCACTCCCTGGATGAGAACTTCGGCTATTCGCCCGTCGAAGCCATGGCCTGCGGCACGCCGGTCATCGGTTGCGCCTACGGCGGCCCGAAAGACACGGTCGCCCACAACGAAACCGGATACCTGATGCCCACCTGGATCACACGCGGCGGCATTCGCTCCGATTGGGAAAGCGGCTTCCATGCCGCCCTCCGGATGCTGCGCGATCGCCGGCGCTGGGAGCAACTCTCCACTGCCGCAACAGCGCGCATGCAGCGTGGGTTTTCTCAGGAATACTGCGCCTCGGTCTTGTGCAAAGCCTTAGAAGAAGCCGTGGCCGGACGGCGGCAAAACGGCGCAAAACCGGTTCAGTTGAAAGCGCCGCAACCCGACCCGCCCGTCGCCGGTCTGCTTCCCGAGGTTCCCGACCGGCCCTGGGAATCCTATGTTCCTCAGGTCTCCCATTATGTCAGCGGACCCACGCCTAGCGTCGGTGATCGCTCGCTGCTAAGTCTGGCCGCGCCCCTGACCGCTGACGGAGACAGCTATCGCCTGGACGATCCCACCTGGCCCGTTCGATTCTCACCCTCACCCGAGGTTTTGGAACTGCTATCCCATTGCCGACATGAAATCGCGGTTACGGATCTTACCGGGCGCGTAGGCGTCGATCTACCGACCGTCGGCCGGCTGATTGCTGACGGTGTCCTGATTTGCCGCGACCCGGCGGAGGATGCCCATGCCTGAGCAAGCCCCGCTGTCGGTGATCATCCCCTGGGCGGATCGTCCCGAACTGGCCGAAACCCTGCGCGCCAATCGCGATATCTTCCGGCGCCATGCGGCCGCATTGATCGTGGTCAATTGCGGGGGTTCCTCGGAAACCGTACGCGCCCTTCTTCACCGTAACGCACCGGTGCCCGTCACCCTGGTCGATCTGCCGGACGTTCCTTTCAACAAATCCTTTGCCCTGAATCACGGCGTGGCCAGGGCATCCACTGACACCGTGTTCCTGCTGGATACCGACATCATCCTGCACGCCGACTTCCTAACACAAGCACACCCTCCGGCCCCGGACAGCTTCATCACGGTCGACCGTGTTCTTGAAAGCAAGCGGCAACCGGGCACGCCTCAACATCTTCGAGCCATAACCCACTCCATCTCCTTCGTGGACCACATGGGTCGCAAGGTCCACCTGGACACCAATCGCCTCGACCTGATCGACGGCAGTCGAAGCGCGCCCGGGCTCATCCTGTTAGCTCGCAACCATTTCCTGGCCGTGGACGGCATGAATGCCGGTTTGGAAGGCTGGGGTTGGGAGGACCTGGACCTGGTCGCCCGTCTTCAATTCGAGCTGAATCTTACCCATCGGCGCGCGGGCACGGTAACACATCTCAGTCACGGCGACGAACTGCGCGATACTCGCGGCCAAAAACCCGCCCAAACCGAATCCGCTAATTTCAATCGCTGCCTGGCTGCCTATACGCTGGGTTATTTCCTTGGCTCTTATGAGGAAGACCTTGAGGAAGCTGAACCCAACATCGTATATTTTCCTATCGCGAATGAGTGAAAACGCCGAGTATTTGATGTAACAAAAGCAGGGGGAAGCGGCGTGGCCAGGGCATCCACATGGGATACGGTAATTGTGGGAGGAGGCGTCATCGGCAGCGCCGTGGCTTATTTTCTGGCCGCTTCGCCCGATTATAACGGTTCGCTGCTGGTTCTGGAACGCGACCCCAGCTACGTCGCCGGCTCCACCGGTCTCTCCGCCGGCGGGTTCCGCCAGCAGTTCTCCCTACCCGAAAATATCGACATGTCCCATTTCTCCATCGACTTTATGGACCGGGTCGTCGAATTCTTGAGCGTAGGCGATCAGGTTCCGGATATCGGCATGGTGCGCGCGGGTTACCTGTTCCTGGCCTCCCCGAAGGGCCGTGCCGTCTTGGAGGAAAACTACGCCTTGCAACGGGCCCGCCGGGTGGCGGTCACCTGGTTGGAACCAAAACCATTGGCGGCTCGCTTTCCCTGGCTGAACATCGAGGGCGTCAGCGCGGGTACTATCGGAGACAACGAGGGCTGGCTGGACGCCTACAGCCTGATGTGGGCCTTCCGGCGCAAAGCCGAATCCCTGGGCGTTGTCTACCGTCAGGCCGAAGCCCGGGGTTTGATCCGTCGGGGGAACCGCATCACCGGTATAACCTGCACGAACGGTGAGATGCTTCAAGCGGGCAGGGTCATCGATGCGGCGGGGCCGTATGCCTCCCAACTTGCAGAATCCATCGGGCTCCAACTGCCGGTCCATCCTCGTAAACGGTACGTCTACACCTTCACCTGCCCGGAAACCTTCGATCACTTTCCCATGCTGGTTGATTGCAGCGGGGCCTATGTGCGCCCGGAGGGCTCCGGATTTTTATGCGGCATCTCGCCGCCGGAGGACCAGGACCCTGACTGCCTGGACCTGGAAGTAGACGATACTCTCTTCATGGAAACCATCTGGCCCGCCCTGGCCGAGCGGGTGCCCGCTTTCGAGCGCCTGCGGCCCGGTAAAGCCTGGGCCGGCCACTATGCCTACAACACGGTCGACCAAAATGCAATCTTGGGATTCCATCCCGAGGTCGCCAACCTTCTCTTTGCCAACGGTTTCAGCGGTCACGGTTTGCAGCAGGCGCCGGCGGTCGGCAGGGCCCTTGCCGAATTGGTCATTCACGGCCGTTATGTAACCCTGGACCTCAGCCGACTGGACTTCGCCAGGTTCGCTGAAAACCGGCTGTTGATGGAGCGCAACATCATATAATGCTTTATGGATTGAGTAAAACCTGCAACTATTTTATTCGCTTTCCCGTTGGAATACCTGTTGTACCCGGCGGCTTGTAACTCACCTCGACCGTAAAACCTTGGAGATTTTTCGATGGACCATACCGAGGACCAGGCGATCTTCGCCGTCAGCCGCCCGCATCCCAACCTGCGCATTTCCTACCTGTTGCGCTCTTTGTTTTGGGGTCCCCTGTTTCCCTTCGCCTTTTTCATCTACCTTCGCCGCTATGCAACCCTGACCTACCGCTTTGACCAACACGGCATCACCGTTTCCTGGGGACATTGGTCCAAACGCGAGATCAGCGTTTTGTATGAGCGCATCCAGGACATCAACCTGCGCATCGGCGTGATCGAGCGACATATCGGTCTTGCCCGCTTGGAAATACAAACCGCGAGCGGCGACGCCGGCGCCGAAATCACCGTGGAGGGTTTTCAGGAATACCAGGCCATTCAACGCTTCCTCCAGCGCCGCACCCGACGCGAACCCAATGTCCAAAAAGCGGAGACAGGCGTCGGTGAGCAAGAGGCACTGGCCGACATCCTCACTCAGGTCACCCACGAATTGCGCGGCCTACGTGAGGATCTTAACCGAAAAAGGGATGAAGAACCCACGGCGACGCCCCAGGAGTCAGGAGGCGCGTCATGAGGTGGCTCTCCAACCGCATTCTTTCCGGGTTGAATGTACCCGACCAACCCCCGGCTTCGCCGGAAGGGGCCGCGGTACTGGCGGTTCGACAGCCCTCCCACAATCTGTTCCGCATGCAAATGTCCATCTGGTTGGTCGTGGAACTGGGCGGTTTCCTTGTCATTCTGGCCTTGCTCATCTATAAAGACATTCCTTTTCTACCCGATTTTATCGAGAAATGGCTGCGCATCTTCTTCGTACCCGACTTCTGGAATAACCTTTGGGAAGACCCGCCCGAATGGGCGAAGAACATGGAACGCTTCAGCCCCCTTTTCTGGGTGCCTAATATCGGCCTCGTCGGTTACATCGTCCAGGCAGTCTTTGCGCTGATTATGATCCTGCTGCAACTGAAGATACGCACTTCCTGGTTCGTGGTGGATGAACGCGGTATCCGTACGCGTACAGGGTATGTGACCATTCGCGAAATGAACGCCGACTTCACCCGCATCCAATCGCTGCGCATGAAATCGTCCATCCTGCAACATTTCTTCGGCCTGGCCGATATCGAATTGCACACCGCATCGGTTTCAGGCAAGAAAGACGATAAGGAAGAAACCGTTCTGGCTTTCCGCAACATCGACGACGCCCGCGCGGTCTATGACTTGATTCAAAACAAGTTGATCGAATCCCAGCCCCAAGCCGAGGAACCGGAGCAGCAGGCTGTCTCACCGACCCTGGCCGCGGCATCCGCCCTTCTGGAGGAAGCCGGAGCTTTGAGAGATTCCCTTACCGGCCGCACCTTGCAGGAGCCGGTTGCAGAGATCTCCGAAAAAATACCCGTTGTTGAAATAAAAAAATGATTGGGATTGTCTCCCTAGTGAACCAACCACACTGCCTATCTTCGGGCCGCCGCGGACTATCCGCGGCGGTCCTTCAGGTCGCGGTCAAGGTGTCAGTTCTTCGCCGAATTCGACAGCCGCCGCCTCTTCCCTTTCCTCGAACAAATCATGCTGCTTGGGCACATTGGGGTTGGACCAGTCGAATTTGTAGGTGTGTACGTCGTAGACGGCGTCCTTGACGATGAGCACCGTGGTCGAGTGGTCGATCTCCCGCTTGACGCCGTCCTGGTCCGGCGAAGCTACGAACAGTTGCAGGCCCAGGTCGCCCGCGAAACCCAGCAGTTGGTCGCGGCGACCCGCGTCGATGCCGTAAAAAGCTTCGTCGAACAGGAGAATCTTCAGCCGCACCTTGCTGCCGCCGTAGAGGAAGTGGGCGATGGTCAGCACCAGCAGGTAGTTGGGCACCGCCTGCTCGCCGCCGCTGCCGATGCTCTTGACCTTGCGGGTCATGGCGATGCGCTCTTTCTCGGCCCCGTCCTCGTCGGTAATGGTGACCTGCATCTCGAACTGGTACCAGTTGCGATAGTCCAACAGGTCCGGGATCTCGCCCGCTTCCGTGTTGATGATCTCCTGCTTGTGGTCGTCGAAGAAGGCGCGCAGCTCTTTTTCCGGCTCCGAACGCACCAGGTCCATACCGGCGATGATGTCGATCAGGTGCCGGTACTGTTTCTTGGGCTTCAGCGAGAAGCGGTAGCGGCTCTTGCCGAAGGTACGTTTTTCCAGCAGCTTGTTGATCTTGTTCTTCATGTCTTCCAACTCGAAGACCATCTTGCGCAGTTCGTTGACCAGTTCGCGCATGATGATTTCCTTGAACAGGTGGAAGGTCTTGTCGTTGATCACCTGGCGCTGGTCCTCGATGGTCTTGTGCTGAAAATCCTGCAATTCGTCGATGGTGCGCGAGCGCCGGTCCAGCAGTTGGTTCTTTTCTTCCTCGTAGACAAAGGCGAAGCTTGCGCCCAACGAGGGCTCGTTCATGCGAGCGCGCAACAGGGTGCGGGCTTCGATGACACGGTCGCCGTTGCGTTGCCGGGCCTGCACGATATCCTCCGCGGTCTTGAAGCGACGGCCCTTCCAGTCGTCCAGCACATAGCGTTCGGGATCGCCCAGGTTCTCGCGAACTTCCCGCAGCCGGGCCGTCAGCGTCCGCAACAGTTTGCGTTGCGCGGAACGTTCCGCCTCCAGGTCCTTGATACTGTTCTCGATCAGGTGGATGTCGCGTTTCATGGCGCCGCGCGCTTCCATGATCTCTTGCAGGCGCTCCCCGTTTTTGTTCAGCTTCTTCTGGGTGCGGGCGATGCGGCCCTCCAAGTTGGCCAACCCCTCCTTGGAGATAATGGTGCGCATGGTCTCCAGCCGTTGCTCCAAACCGGCCAGGTCCGCGCTGAGCCGTTCGAAACGCTCGTCGGCGCCGGCCAGGGCGCCTTGTAAATGCTCGGCGGTCAGGTTGAGATTGGAGATCTTGGCGACCGTGGCGCGATAGGTGCTGCCGGCCTTATCCAAAAAGGCGATCAACTTGCGGATGTGCTCGGTGCGCCGGGCCAGATCCTCGCGTCGTTTCTCCAGGTCGGTCCGTCGCGCAACCTGTTCCTTGAGCGCCTTGTTCAGCGCCTTGATCTCGCGATCCAATGCCTTCTTGCGGCCGTCCGCACCGATCAAACGCGCCGGTTTCCCGCGTAATCGGCGTTCGTGACCACGGAAGGAAAGCAATTGCCGGTCGGAAAACACCGCGATATTGGGCTCGCGATCAGCGGCCATTTCGGCGGCCAGGCAGCGCAAGACCTCGGGATGCGACTGCTTCATGTCGAAGGTGGTGCGGAACCACTCGGGAAAGTGGTCCGTACCCAAGGACGGATGCGTGAGGCGCTGACCCGGGTACTGCTTGAAAACCACGTGTTTGGCCTCGTCGGCGCGGTCGTCGGCCACCATGAAGGTGCCCAGAACCTCCGGCCCGATCAATTCCTCCACGGCGCTCTTCAGCCGGGCGGTAATGCCGCTGCGCCATTCC
>JASJCB010000219.1 GCA_030066195.1 Acidobacteriota bacterium | reverse complement strand
GTTCATCCCGAGTTGGTAAACGACGACTTGTTGCGTCGTTTCAGGCGCGAACGCCAGATACTGGCTGACCTGAAGCATCCCAATATTGCGGCGCTTCTGGACGGAGGCACGGCACCGAACGGCACCCCGTTCCTGGTCATGGAATATGTTGACGGCGCGTCCATCTATCACTGGTGCGAAAGCAAAGGCCTATCCGACCGGGAACGCCTGCAGTTATTCCGTCAGGCCTGCCTGGCCCTGGCTTATGCCCACAAACGAGGTGTGTTGCACCGCGATATCAAACCAGGCAATATCATGGTCACCAGCGAGGGCGTCGTCAAGTTGATGGACTTCGGTATTGCCGGCGGGCGCGCTGAACTGGCCATGGAGGCAGAAAAAAGCGATATATTTCCCGTCACTCCCGAATATGCCCCGCCGGAGCGCCTGAAAGGGTCACCACCTGACGTGTCGTCCGATCTTTACGCCCTGGGTTTGGTACTGTTCTGCATGCTTACCGGAAAACGGCCCACAACGGCAGGAGGCGATCCGGCCAAATTCCTGCGCCGTCTCGGTGAAGAGTTCAAGGAAGCCCGGCCCCTCTTGCCGGCCTGTGCCGATTTTCTGACCGTTGTTCTGGCTCACAACCCCTTGGATCGTCCTCTGGGCGCCGACGCCCTCTTACTCCTTTTCGACGAATTCTTGAATCCCGATGGTTTGGATTCGGACAAACCGATGGAAGCTTCCTTCGACGTCATGATCTGGTATGCCCGGACCAGCCGGTGCCAGGTCGAGGAAATGGCGCGGCACCTGGAGGATACCTGCGGCTTACGGGTGTGGCTGGACCTTTGGCACCGTATTCCCGGCCAACAACTAGCGGAGGCGCTGGGCCGTGCCGTGCACCGTTGTTCCTGTCTGCTTGTGCCTGTAGACCAATGGGGGAACGGACCCTGGCTGGAGAAGGATACAGCAACCGTGTTAGCAAAAGGCCTGGCCGCCGGCACCTGCAGAGTAGTGCCCCTCCTGTTACCCAAGGCCGTACGGCCCGCACGCGAAAGCAAGTTGCCCTCTTTCTTGCGACGCCGTACCTGGTTATCATTAAAGGACTTGGAGGATACCGCCCAAATGAACCTGTTGGCCCGGACCATTCGCGGCATTGCCCCGGGAAGACCTGATGTAACTGACCATACCGAAAGCTGCCCCTTTCGCGGTTTGGAGGCCTTTCGGGAAGAAGACGCCCGTTTTTTTTTCGGCCGTGACACCATTCTCCAACGACTTGAAAGACATCTGGAGGAACACCATTTCCTGGCCTTGTCGGGCTCTTCCGGCAGTGGTAAGTCCAGCTTGGTACAAGCGGGCCTGGTGCCGATTCTGCGCCAAAAGGGCCTGGCTATTTCATACTTTACCCCGGCCAACCAACCGCTGATAGAGTTGGTGTTTGCCTTGCGCGTACTTTTTCCGACTAAACACCCCTTCGATATAGGTACATTGAGGGAACGACTGGGTCGAACCCAACACGGCCTGGTGGACATTGTGCGAAAACAATTGACCGAAAAAGATATCGGCCTGTGCCTGGTTGTCGACCAGTTTGAAGAATTATTTATCCGGTCACCTGACCGGGAAGAGGTTCGGCTTTTTCTTGAAAATATCCTTTGTGCGACCGATCAATCCTCGGTGCCCGTCAAAGTGGTGGTAGTAATGCGCTCTGACCTTGCAGGCCGCTGTAACGAATGGTCCGACCTGAACAGCCGTTTTATGAACAACCTTATTCAGCTGGAACCGATGACCCGCAAAGAACTCTGTGCGGCCCTGGTGAAACCCGCCCGTTTAGCCGGTCTTCATTTCGATAGCGGCCTTGTGGAGCATATACTTAACGATATCGTGGGCGCCTCAGCCGAATTGCCTTTGATGGAGCATGCCTTACTGGAATTATACCGACATCGAAGCGGCCGTTTGATGACCGCGGCCGCTTACAGCGAAATGGGCGGCATCAAGGGGGTCCTGGCCCGACGGGCGGAGGCTGAATACAATGCTTTGGAACAGGCCGACCGGCATATCTTGCGCAAAATGTTTACCCTCTGCCTGATACATCCGGGTGAGGGCGCCGAGGACACCCGCCGCCGCGCGACCCGTGAGGAACTGCTGGCCGTGGGCCATGCGAAGCGAGCCGAGAGACTGTTACAGCACTGGATCGATTCCCGCCTACTCACAAGCAGGCGCGATGAGGCGCGCGGCCTGGAGATGGTGGAAATGGCTCATGAAGCCCTGATCCGGCGCTGGAAGCGAATCGGTGCCTGGATGGAGGAAGACCGCGAGACGGCGTATCAACTGAAGTTATTGCGGCGTGGCGCCCACACCTGGCTGAAGTCCGGCAGGGATCCCGATTACCTGGCCCGCGGCGGTCCCCTATTTCAAATGGGGGAGCTTTGCGAACGCGAAACCGAGCATTTGAGTAATCTGGAAAAAGAATTTGTTGCCGCGGGTTTCGAGGCAAAAAACCGGGAGGCGGGGGAAAGGGAAAAATGGCGCGGGCACGTGCGTATTCTCTACCAGGTCATCATTTCGATACTGCTGGTTACCACATTGATAATCGCCCACCTGTATCAGGACGCGCGGGAAAAAGCCAAATTGGTGGAGCAAGCTCATCTGGCGAGACGCGAAAAGGCGGCCGCCTTCCGGAAACTTCGGCAATATGAGCGTCTGGTTGAGGACTTGCGTGGGAAACAGAGAGTCAGGGAGGCGTCGGAGGAAACAAAACAGTAGACTCAAACAGAAATCCCGTAAGTGGAGCTATCCAATGCCAAGACCATGGGGGATAGCCGGGGCAAGCGCGGTTATTGCAATAATTTCTATAGCCTTGACGGTCTACTTCGCAAGGTTCCGGGAAGATGATTAGCCATTTGCCGGCTCTCCAACTTGCCCGTCTTGAAATCGCAGACGTGATAGACGCCCCGGAAATAGCCCGCACCGACGCTTGAAAAACCACCCGGGGACGTCAGCACGAAAACGGCCTTGTCACCGGTGAAGAAGAAGCGGGTATAAGCTCCTTTCTCTCGGCTGTAGTCGAAATCCAGGTTCGGCATCTTCCCCGGAATACGCCCTCGCACGGTTGATGCTTAATTCGGCCTCAGTTCCACGGCCAGTTCCAGGTCCTCGGCGGACTTCCCGCTGATAAGGTCCAAGAGGATCTCTGTCGGAGCATGGTCGGACGGGTGCACCAACAACCGCCAGCGCCCCGTGGGGACATGGCCCAGGCTGAAGTAACCCCGTGTATCCGCCTCCGTTTGGAAGGGGGATCCGGAAGGTTCTGCCATTCCAGGCTTAAGCGACAGTGCCGCTCCGCTCAAGGGTTCCCCGCCTGTTCGATCGATCAGCCAACCGGTAACGCGCACGGTCTCCAGATCCAGCCGAACCTCCGTGTCTCCTTCCACTGCCGGCGTCTCGGTATGGCTCAATCCCGTTGCGGGATGCTGAAGCGTAAGCCGATAAATGCCCCTTGGCAAACCCTGAAAACGGAAGGAGCCGTCCCCGGAAACCACACCCGGCGCCTGATAGGCGCCGTCCTGTTGCGCCAAATGCAATTGTGCGCCCACGGCGGGCAATCCGTTATGCATTGCGTAACCCTTCAGCACATGGCCCGTGTTGAAGTCCAAATCCTGCTGTACATCCGTCACCCCGGCATTCAGGAACAATTCCACCTGAACCCGGCTGCCGGCGGGAGGATATTCGGCAACCAGGACAAGCGGCCCCGGCGGTAACCCTCGCACCTCATAAGTTCCCGCTGCAATTGCGTGGCCTGTAAAAGGAATCCCTGATGCCGATTTACCCTCATAGGCACTTATTCTCAGCTTGTCAAAGACCTCGGCATGTAAACCCAGAATTCGGCCGGAAAGCACAATCCCGCCGGCCAGGTTCACCGTCAACCCCTTAAGAGGTTTTGCTCCCACGACCAACACCGGGGCTTCGCCGGTTTGAACAAACCCTTCCTTAAAAGCCTTCAGATGATAATTGCCACGAGGCTGATTGTCAAAAACGAAGCTGCCGTCCTCCACGCTTTTCACCGTTGCCAACTGACCTCTTCCTCCCGCTTCTTGTGGAACAAGAACCAGTTCAGCGCCCTCTACGGGCTCCCCTTCCGGGCCCCGCACCAGGCCTTCCACCGGGACGCCGCCTTCTAAAACAAGTTGGAGGTCTTGGGAACCCGGCATGATTTCGACCTCTTTGACAGCCCGCCGGGTGTCTTTTGCCTCTGCCTCTACCCGATGCAGACCGGAAGCCAGACCGGTGAAGACAAACGCGCCGTCTTTTCCGATATGATCGGGCGTAGCGGCTTGACCGGAAACTTCATTTGCCGGCAGGATGGCTACCCGCACATCCCCGGCCGCTCGGCCGTCCGGTTCCGTGACGGTAACGGTGAGGGCGGCTCCCGCTTCCATTTGCAATTCGATACCGTCCAGGGTTTCACTCTCATCCACCCGAAAACCTCCCAATCGATGGGGCAGGTAGCCGGGAGCCGTTGCTTCGAGTGCAAAAAGACACGGTGTTAAGCCGGCGATTTCAAACCTGCCGTTCTCATCGGTCTCGGCGAAGCGCGGCGGCGAAGTCGAGGGATCGGCCCCCACTTGTGTTTCAGGCTTTAGGGTTACGCGCACACCGGGAAGCGCCGCCCCGTCGGCAATTACTGAACCGGAAACACGGCCGGGCATGTTCATGACCAGTGTAAGCGGTTGCTGTGCGGGCGAAGAGATATCGGGCTGTAGGACAGGCAGGAAGCCCGCTTTGGAGGCACTGAGGTGGAGACGGCTCCCCTGTTCCCCGTCAATTTCGAAATACCCGTCCATGTCAGTAAGGGTGTCGGGCGGCGCGCCGGAAATGGTCAATAGCTGTATTTCGGCCGGGTTGCCTTCCGCTTCGATGACGCGTATTTCCGCGTCGGCAACGGCTCGGCCCATGGTATCCACCACGTAACCTTCTATACCGTAAAGTCTTTGTTCTTCTCTATGGGTGCGTTTCTTTTCAGCCCGGTCATCACGGTCTCGAACGCTCTTCTTTTTCCGACCACTCCTGGTTTGCTGTTCATCGGAAGGCTCAGCGGCACGGCGGAGATTTTCCCTTGTCTCAACCCTGTTCGCGACAGTAGCCTGCTCTTTTGGGGCCGAAAGATCTGAAACCCCCGCGTCGGGTGTTACCACCTTGTCCTCCGCAAGCTCCGGTGTCCGGTGAGAGGGTTTTGACTCTCCCTTGTACACCGTTTCCAACGATAACCGGTCCTTCATGGTCAGGAGGGTGATTACTCCGGCAAGGCATAAGACCGCTGCCACCCATCGCATCAGACGCATCGATTTCACCTCATTCATAGGGTCATGATAAGAACAAGTCCGGCAGGCAGGAAGCCTACCGGACCCGAGTAGCGCCGTCCTAGTAGCAATAAATCAATTTACCGGTGCTGGTCAGAAGCGGATTGTTTGCACCGTAAACAATATTGCCGTCGGTGTCCACGTTGATAGCATGGATGTAGACCCTTTCCAGCCTGCCTGTTTTGAAAGCATTGGGCGTGGGGATACTAAAGCCATGATTTTTGTCTGCGAAGGGCAGATCGGAGCGGTAGCGATTGGCAACGGTAGCGGTCACATACTGGCCATAGGGAAAGGGTGCGCCTCTGTAGACATGCACCTGAATGGCGCCGGTGGTGTCGGCATCGCGGGCCCATCCGGCCAGGGTGCTGCAATTAGCCACATCGTGAGTACCGATGGGAGTGTAGAAGTTAAAGGCAGCATAGGCGGTAGTGCCCACCAATGCGGTCAATACGGCGATTTTCAGAAGGGTTGCCTTCGCAATTCGAAAACTGAATTTCTTGGATGTTGGCATTATGAATACCTCCATAATTTATTGGCCTCGTAAGGGGCTGCGTCAATCATAGGTTCCGAATTTTGAAGAAACTGGACAAAAAAGTCGTTTTAACAGCCATGTCCGATTTGTTGCCCATGAATGTCTAGAATTATGTAACCTCGTTCTTTGGTGTATTTTGCTCCGCATGGTGCCGGGCAAACTCCGAGGGGTTCATCCCGTAGGTCTTGCGGAACAGGGTGGAGAAGTGTCGGGTGTTTCTGAAGCCCACCGCGTCCCCGATCTGGGAAACATTACCCGCTCCGCGAGTCAGTAACCAGGCGGCTCGCTCCAAACGAAAATTCCGTATCCATTGAGCGGGTCCTTGACCGGTGAATGCATTCATCTTCCGCAACAGTTGACGGGGACTGACTGCAAGAGCATCGGCCAGGTCCTCTACACCGAAATGGGGATTGGAAAAATTTTCTTCCATACAGTCCACGGCTTTGGCCATGAACTGTTCGTCTGCCGACTTCACATCCATATCCTCCGGACATGAGGGTAGCGGATGATCTCGTTGTTCCGTGACCTGGGGAGAGGTCTCGGCAAGCGTGTCTTTGTGAGGAAAGTAAACCTGGAGTAAGGGCTTGGGCAGAACTCGGGTAAGGTCCCAGGCCAGCCAGGCCAGTATCGGGAGCAGTGCATAGGAGGCGTAAGCCAACCAAATCCGTTCAGGAGGCTGTCGCACCACGACGTGAAAGGTCGCGGCTCTATCGCCCGGGGATTTGCCGTCGCCGGCATTTTTTACCTGAATCACATAGTCGCCCGGGGGCAGTGCAAATCGGGAAACCTCTCCATAGGCATCTCCAATCCAGAGATTGCCTTCCTCCCCGTTCCGGGCGGCGTGAATGCTCTCACCGGCGATGGAAAAGGTATTCGATGGGGGGTGTTGGGAATTAGGGTTGTATTGGGCCCAAAGCTTTAGGGGGAAGCAAAGGAGCAAAACTTGGACCCAAATGCGAAAGCGAGGGGGGCCGGCAAAACGTGGCAGCAGCACACGTGCGAAGTCAAAGTGACGAAGCATCATCGATTTCTCCAGTGGTGTTCGTGTCATGACTGGAATAATGCGGTCTCTTCCGGCCGGAAGAATTCGGGCAAACCACGGACAGACATCTGACCGTCCCGGCAGACAAGAAGAAATGCCGATGTCGGAGCTGAAAGGGTTGGTCAGGACCCTGGGCTGATGAAGAAGCCGCTATTGATCAAGGGAAATGCGGTGATAAAATGGCGACCTTAGCTATAATCTACATCCTGCCGCTTCAGTGTCAAGGCATTTCTTGATTAATTGGTGGTAAGGATGAAAAAAGCTCAAACCCAATACATTGCAAGTTGGTAACTAAACACAAACATTGCATTGGTTTATGTCTATTTCTGCATCAAACTGAAGGCAGGAGACAGTTCGTCTCTTCAAAGTTCAGACTGTTCGTCGTTTCTGTTGCATAACCTTTTTCATTTATCATGTGTTGTACAATATATGGCCGTGTGCTGATGCTCCGGCTCTTCTCTAATGTTTATGTAGATCTTTATGCATGAACCGCCGACTGGCCTCCAGTCGCTCGGCCGCGGGAAGCTCACCCAGTTTTTTACTGAGCCCTTCATCATTTTCGGCTTCCAATTTTTCAATCACGAGATCGATCAATGAGGGTGGGAAGCCGCCTTCCTCAAAGAATGAACGTGCCTGCTGAAGTTCTCGAGCCGCCGCGACCGCCGATGTGGGCAGGTTGTCGAAGCCGTGTTCGGAAGTGACAACACCTCGTTCAACCTGTAGTTTCCGCGCCAGGTCCAGACGGTCGTGGCTTGACAAACCCTCCCTCGCCGCAAGGGTGACGGCAGCCAGGAGAAGATAGCTGAAAGCCGTGCCGTCGGGACCGCGGAACTCCACGGTCGAACGGCCGGATGTCGAGGGATACGGGCCTTGCTCCCGCGGATTCATAACCTGATCCAAACGCTTGCCGGTCCGGAAGTTCAGGGGGACACGAATCAGGCACGACCGGTTGCGGTAACCCCAACAAACGGCGGTGGGGGCTTCGTGATTCGGTACCAGACGCAGGTAGCTGGAAAGAACCGTATTGCCGAAAGCCGTGAGGGGTTTTGCACGGCCCAACACTCCCCCGATAAGGCGCAAAGCATCCTCCGACAGCTCCCCGGACTGATTACACATGGCGTCGTTACCGTCCCTTTGAAGGGCCAGGTGAAGGTGCATGCCGCTGCCGGCCATGCCCTCGTCGAGCTTGGGAAGATAGGTCACCGAGGCGCCGTGACGAGAGGCGATCGTACGAATCAGCCATCGCGCAACTGTAAGCCGGCAGGCCAGATCCTCGATATCCATCAAATCGAATTCCAGTTCGTATTGCTCGACGCGACGGCCGTCGATTTCGGGATCTTCGGAACCCAGCTTATCGATATAGCCCACCTCACTGTGGCAATACTTGACACTTCCGGTGACCTCGCTGACCACGCGTAGAATTTCGTCAGCGATCTCGCGACCATGGAGATAAGGGGTGCTCTGGTGGTAGTTCCGCTGAGCTTTACCGGCAAAGCCGTGGTTCCCGCGTTCCAACAGAAGGTAGAATTCCAATTCCGCCAGCGCGGTCAATGTGACTCCGGTTTCGGCGCGCAGTTCGGCAACGGCGCCGGCCAACAGGTTATCGGGTGTGAGCGCGCATGGGTTGCCGTTTTTGTCGGCGAAGCGACACACGATATCGATCTCATCATCGGCCCAGGGGTTGAGAAACGCCCAGCGATAGACCGGAACTACATAAAGGTCGCTGTCCGCGGTTTTGAAAAGCCCTGGAAAAAGGCTGGAACCGTCCACGCGCTCACCGCGGGCCAGGATCCCCTCCAAATAATCACGATCGTTCACGGGCAGCCTCAGCTCGCGCAGCTTGCCGCCGAATGAGGCGTAGCGGAAATTGATCACGCGGATCCGGTTCTCGAGACAGAATTCAACAAGGTCATGGCGCTGCCATTCCCCCGGCAGTTTGCCCAAGCGGCGAACCAGGGGGCGGATATCGTTTGAATATGGGTTGTTTTTCTTGGCCATTTCTCTTCCGTACCTGCTTTCATAGTAAGTTACTCAACTTCTCTTTCATTATAAGGTAGGAAGAATCTGTCGACCAGTCTTTTGGCCTTTGCGATCTGCTCGGCTATCTATGAGCGGCCCGGTTCACTTTCAGCCGGAAACTTCGACAGGACGAACATGAAAAAGCCCCGGCTTATGGGAGAGCCGGGGCTTCATTTACATGGCGGGCCGGAGAGGCCGATTCTTACAGGCAAGGCGTACCGGAGCAGAAACCGCTGCAAGCACCATACTCGGTACAATTGGTTACCGTTTGGCAAACAGCCATTTCATTGCTGTCGCCTCCGGGCTGCTGGTAAATAGGAATACAATCATCGGTGTGCATTCCGCCCCCGAGAATCGACTCGGATGTCTTGAAACTGGTCACTTTCAAATCTGCTAATTTCATACGCTTCTTCATGTTGAGGAACCTCCTAGTAATACACCAACAACTCCCTGGCGAGCCATGGCTTGTCTCAAGCCGGGTCCTATGGATGTCGCATACCATCCGGCTCAATTACTAACGCACCGGACGTCGAAAAAACAGGTCACATTTTTTAAAAAAATCACCAACCGGATTCGCCTGAAGCAGGCAGACGATGCACCTTTCGCGAGCATGGCGCGCTATTTCCTTTAGAAGCGGCAGGCAGCGTTTTAATATCGTGTTCCTGAACGGCTGATCTTTGATTTCAGGGTGTTGCCGTGTATGATGGGGCCATTATTGAGCAAGTTGGTGGATGACCCGCATGTTCCAATCACTTCATGAACGCCTCGATACATTGCCGTTGATATTAGCCGGGCCTATTGTCCGCGCCGTGGACAACGGCTATGCCTCGGTCTGGTTGGCCCTGAAACAACCCGCTCGCGTCACCCTGACCGTCGCGCCTCGCGACCAACCCGAGCAGGCTTGCATGTCCGGTGTGGAAGAAACCCTACCGCTGGGTCACTCCCTGCACCTTGTATTGGCCCGCGCCCGTGCTGCCGAACCATGTTTACGGCCCGGTGAAACCTATACCTACGACCTGCAATTCGAGTGTGACGGGGAAACCCTTTCCTTCGATCAGGCGCTCGGTGGAATGGATGCCGTCACCTATCCGGGCGAAAAACTGCCGTCGTTTACCATGACGCCGGGTAACCTGGAGCAATTGAACCTGATTTACGGTTCCTGCCGCAAACCCCACGGTTACGGCGGCGACGCCATGCCCTGCATCGACACCATGATCGCCCGGGGCCTGGAAGGGAAAACCGACCGCCCCCAGCAACTCTACCTGATCGGCGACCAGATCTATGCCGACGATGTTGCCGATGCCCTGATGCACATGATCCGCGATCTATGCGAGACAACCCTGGACAAGCCGGAGCCTCTTCCCGGCGGCATCGGTACGGTCGGTCCCGGCCCGGGCTTGCGGCGACAGACATGCCTGAACGCGGGTTTGACCTCGCAACACAGCAAAAGCCATCTTTACCGGTTGGGCGAGTACGTTGGCATGTATTTGTTGATTTGGTCCGACGTATTGTGGCCGAAGCAGCTGCCCGAGTTTTCACTAGTTTTTCCCGACGAAGCTTTCAGCGGCATGAAGAAGCACCTTCAGTTGGGCAAATCCCGCCGCCGACTCGCCAAAGGGTTTGCAAAGGAAGTCCAATTACTCCAAGACTTTCGCAAGGGTTTGCGCCGGGTTCGCCGCCTGCTGGCCAATATCAGCACCTACATGATGTTCGATGACCATGAGGTAACCGACGACTGGTACCTGAATCGCGGCTGGACGCGCAACGTGTTGTCCCACGAACTCGGCTACCGGGTATTGCAAAACGGCCTGGTGGGCTATGCCCTCTGCCAGGGCTGGGGAAACACCGCCGTGACCCAAGGCGCCTTTGACCACTTGCTGCAAGAGGCGTCGACCTGGATGATCGGCGGATACGGACCGCTGGGCGCGGAACGCATTTCCGATTTGTTAGGCACGCCCTCGGCCGACGATGAGCTGCGCGAACTGGACCGCGATCCTCGTAAGACCTGCATCTGGCACTATCGAGTATACGGCAGTTGTTTCGAGGTTTGGGTGTTGGACACCCGCACCTGGCGCGGCTATTACGGCCAAGACCCGGACGCCATTCCCGATCTGATCGGCGGCCGCGGTTGGGAACAGTTGACGCCCGTTCCCCGGGAGTCCTCCGAACTGAGCCTGGTGATTGCGCCCACCAATGTCATCGACATTCCCTTTACCGCGATACTCTCCAGAATTGCGGCCAAACTGCACTCCCACGACTTCTCGGACTACGGCGATACCTGGGAAGCCCAAACCGAGGCCTTCGAACGCCTGCTCGCCTCCATGGGCGGTATCTCCCGACCGGGTCGACAGCGCGAGCGGTTTGTTTTCCTGAGCGGCGATGTGCACTACGGCTTTGCCACCCGTATCCACTATTGGGCATCCCGCCCCTACCTGGGTCGGGCGTTTCGTCAGGAAGCGGAAGCGGTTTTTGCGCAACTGACCAGCAGCCCCTTTTGCAACCAGAACTTCATCACCGAATTTCTCCACCGACGCGGTCACTTCCCGCGCTTTCCAAAACCCTCGTCATGGGCCGGTTGGAACGAGATGCCCAAAATCCGCATTACCTCCTGGCGCGGTAGACTGCGTGCTTTCCGGCAGCGGTTCCGAACCCGGGGCGTGCGCCACAAACCGCCGTTGATCAACCTGGAGAAGCCGCCGCGAGAATTGATGGTGGGTCACCTGCCCGACTGGCGCTACCGCACCGATCACCTGCGCGGCACAGCGGTCAATCGCCCGGAGCAGGACCGTAACGGCTTGGAAATCGTCGGCCTGAATAATGTGGGCATGCTCACCTTCGCCATGGATGAGGACAGCCCGCGGGTCACTCAATGGTTGTGGTGGCGCGTCGATAAAGACGCTGAGCCTGTATGCGCCACCCGGTTCGACATCTCCCTGGCTTTCGGCGAACAGGCGCCCTATCCAAAGCCCTTGCTACCGCAGGAACGCCGAGAAGGGAAACGATGATTTCCTACAGCTCGTCGATCACCGCGCGGTTTCCCTCGAAACGGATTCGGTTTTGGATGAAATAGCGGATGGCCTCGGGATACGCCTCGCACTCCGCCTCGAACACCTTGCGGCGGATGTCTTCCGGCGTGTCCTTGTCGGCGACGGCCACGGCCTTTTGTAGAATGATGGGTCCCGCGTCATACTCGTCATTGACAAGGTGTACGGTACAGCCGCTCACCCGACAGCCCTTTTCCCACACGGCCTGGTGTACCTTCATACCGTAATAGCCGTGACCGCAAAACGCCGGAATCAGGGCCGGATGGATGTTGATGGTCCGCTCCTGAAAAGGGTACCCCGGCAGGTATTTGCGCAGGAACCCGGCCAGGACGACTAATTGAACGCCGTGTGCTTTCAACTTTTCGTCCACGGCGCGGCTGTAGTCTTCATCAGAGCCGTACTTCTTGCGACCGACGAAATAGGTGGGATAACCCAAACCCCGTGCTCGTTCGACACCGGCTACCTTGGAACGGGAACTTACCACACAGGCAATTTCCGCGTCCAATCGACCCGCCTGGATTTGTTCGTGCAGGTTGATCATGGTGGTGCCGCCGCCGGAAATGAGTATGCCCAGTTTCATCTTGCTCATTGGTCGCTCTTATTGACGATATTGATATCCAAGCCTGCCCGCTTCAATAATTTGTAGAAGAGGGTCCGGTTGATATTGGCCGCCTCCGCCGCCTTGCGCGCCGAGCCGCCGTTCTCCGCCAGCAGGTGCAGCAGGAAGCGGCGGTCCAGATCGCGCTGGTAACTGAAGGCAATGTGTTCCACTTCGCGCTTCAACTCTTTGAGCACCTCCCTGTCCTTGGGAAGAATGCCGTCCAACTTTTCGAAAGGATGCAGGCGGTAACGTTCGTATTCGTCCTCAACGGGGTTGAAGATTTCGTCGGGAAGGTCTTCCGCGCTGATCACGGGTTTCCGGGTCATGACCACGGTGCGTTGAATGATATTGTCCAATTCGCGCACATTGCCGGGAAAGGGATAGCGTTCCAATACATCGAACACGGTTTCATCCACCTGGCGGCGACTGGCGCGGCTTTTACCGATGTATTTGCTGAAAAAGACCTCGGCCAGGGCGCGAATGTCGCGACCCCGCTCGCGCAACGGCGGGATGCGGATGGGAATGACGTGCACGCGGTAGTACAAATCCTCCCGGAAACTGCCGGCTTCCACCATTACCTTCAGATCGCGGTGGGTAGCCACCACAATGCGGGCATCGGAAAAAACCGTGTTGTTGCCGCCCACCCGCGTAAATTTCTTTTCTTGCAGGTAACGCAGCAACTTGGCCTGGAAGGCATGGGGCATCTCGCCGATTTCATCCAGAAAGAGCGTGCCGCCGGCAGCCTGCTCGGCCTTGCCGATCTTGCGGTAGTAGGCGCCGGTGAAAGCCCCTTTTTCATGCCCGAACATTTCACTTTCAATCAGTTCGTGGGGAATAGCCGAACAGTTGATGGGGATGAAGGGGCCGTCCTTGCGGGCGCTCAAATTGTGCAGATGCCGCGCGAACAATTCCTTACCCGTACCGGACTCACCGGTAAGGTAGACGGTAGCGTCGGATTGCGCGGCCTGGTCCACCGATTCCAGGGCTTTTTTGAAGGCGGGATCATCACCCAGGATCATCCCGCGATCTTTTTCCTCTTCCGGCGTCAAACCCACGATCTCCATGGTTTCGATTCCGGCAGGCGTGGGGAAATGCCGGGCAACCAGCACGTACAACACGCCTTCCAGGTCGGTGAGGGTTTGGCAACGCGACATGGCAATCCGCGGGAAGGGCTTTTGGCTTTGCAGCAAGATCACAATCGGAAACTCGCGCTCCATCCCCCAACGCAGGTAAACGCTTTGGGCCGCGCCGTCCAGGGTTACCTGGGCGGGATTGGCGTCTATGCTCGCGGGCCAGCGGTGTTCCTCGTTCTCTTCCTCGGCCTTCAGCGGATGCAGCTTGTGCATGGCGCCCGCGGAGCCCAACCGAAAGAAGGTACAGTGCTCGGCACGGGTGAATTCCTGCAACTCGACGCCTGCTTTTTCCCAAAAATACCAGGATCTGTCCTCGGCCCTCCGGCTGATTTCCGAAAGTCGGCCCATAAGCGATTGAGCTGATTGTAAACGGCCCAGTTCTTCGAAATAGTGCTTGTGGTCCTTGACCGGATCGAACAGTTCGCTACCGAAGCTGGGCGGCAACAGATCCGAATCGATCAGTTCCAATCCATCGACTACCGTTTTCACCTTGCCCAGCCAATCTTCTATCTTCAAAGATTCCCCCATCCGAAATTCAAATAAGGATTGTAGCTGTCTCCACATGTAGATACAACCCTTGGATTCTTTAAGGCGCGCCCGATAGTACTGTTCCGGTGATTCAGGACACCGCAATACTTGTATGCATACGTAAGTCAGGCCGATTTGTCTTAAAGCAAGCCACCGGATACGGTACAATATGCGGCACAAGGATTCACAACAGCGAGGAGGAATGCATGTATCTCTGCTTTGAAATAGACGATAAACGGGCGGCTTTTCCCGAATCATCCCTGGTCAATTTCGATGAAAACGGGTTCACCGTGCGCTCTATGATCGGCACACGCCAGGGCAAAGACATGGCTTTTCTCAACATTGACAGCTTCAAAGGCGCCATGCCCACGTTCGAGCAAGCCGTCAAATGGGTCAAACGCATGCCGTCGAAAGGCGCGGCCAAACAACAGCGTCCGCCCCAACAGCAAGGCGGCGCAAAGTTGCCGGAATCCCCTAGTTTCTAGACTCCATATAACCGTGCGCGCCTGTTTTGGTAAGCGGGTAGCAATCGGGCACCCGTACGCGGGTTTTTGATCTACCGCAAAAAAGTCCCGGCCATTTTGCGCTCGAAAAACGGCATTGGTATATGAAACCCGGGAAAAAGTCCCACTTCCAGGCAGCCGGCGTTGGTGAACGGGCGTTGCCGGGTAACACATTATCGGCGCGGACGCGCAATCAAAGGAGCGATAGCATGGCCTTTAATTGGATTAACGACGTTTTTGCCCGCATGGGCTGGAGCATTGACCCCGATCCTCGTAAATCCCCGGGTCCCTACCATTTTGTCAATACCGGTGGTGAATGGTTGGTGTTGGATATTTCGGATACGCAGAACGGCATCCGATTGGTGACCAAAGACCACAAAACCGAAGTCTTCGTGCCAATCGCGCAGTGCACGTTCAAACGCAAGTAATATCAGGCGCCCCCGAGCAAGACTCGGGGGCGTTTCCGGTGGGGTTCTTTAAAGAGCGACCTCATTCCGGTCGATCGAGGGCGTCGGCCCCGTAGACTAAGATTCACGGTTCAACCCCGTGCGGCGTGATGGGTTCTACTCGGAAGAGATTAGGTACCGAACAGGCGAATTCGAGCGCTCGGCAAAAATCCCTTTCGGGGAAGTAGCTTTGCAGGCTCATGCTTTATTGCTACGTGACCGAAGCAATTTTCGGGGGGCTTCAGCGAATTTAGAGGCATGAATGAAGAATCGGGCCGGGCTCGCCGTACTTGGTTATTTAATTTTCATCGTTAACTTATCTCTGCCGTCCGGTGCATCGGAATTGCACTTGGAGCGGCTGGGACACGATGACGGTCTGTCCCAAGCGGTCGTAACCTCCATCCTGAAAGATTCCGCCGGCTACCTGTGGTTCGGTACACAGGAGGGACTGAACCGCTATGACGGCCGGCGCTTTCTGGTCTTTCGCAACCGGCCCGGCGATGATACCTCTATCAGTATCAACTTCATTCAAACGCTTTTCGAAGATTCCCAGGGTCAAATCTGGATCGGTGGACGCTATGGTTTTCTGGATCGGTTCAACGCCCGCAATCATACATTCTCCCACTTTCTCACAGCATCCTCGCAAGGGTATCGTGAAATCCGCGCCATCGGTGAGGACCACCGCGGCAACATCTGGGTCGGCACTCGCGGCGACGGCCTCATTTGCCTGAGTCCCGCAACTGGGGAAACCCGGAATTGGGAGGCCGACCAACCCGAAGGTCCGCAAGCCGACGTCATTCACTCCCTGACGGCCGATCGGGAAGGGTTCATCTGGATGGGCACCGACCGCGCCGGGTTGGTGCGCTACGACCCGGAGGCCGAGGAATTCCAAACCGTCGGTTTGGGCCTGTCCCCCGATCAGGAATATCTCGGTAAAGATGCGTTGGCATTGTTGGAGGATCCTGACCGGCGGGAGATCTTGTGGGTCGGATGCTACGGCGGCGGCCTTTTTCGACTGGATCGCCGCGACCTCAGTGCAACCCGGTACCCGCTCGGCGCCGACGGTTTGCAAAACGGCATGGTAGTGAGCCTGGCGAAGATGGATCGGACCCTTTGGGTGGGAACCTTGGGCGGGTTGGCCGCGCTGGACACGACAACCGGTCGTTTCACACATTACCGACATCGGGAAACAAATCCCAACAGCTTGCCCGATGACATGGTGCTTGCCTTACTCGCCGGTCGAGAAGGCCTTTGGGTCGGGACCTACGGCGGCATCGGTTATCACAACCCCCTGGTTCGTCGATTTGAAAAATTGCAAGATTCCGAAGAAGGACCGAGAGCGCTTCAAGGCGCCTACTCCGTATTGGAAACCCAAGACGAAAGTTTGTGGTTGGGCACCATGAGCGACGGCGCCTTTCGCTACCTTCCCAAGCAAAAACGCCTTGAAGCCCGCCCCCTGCATGCGGAACCCCGGTTCAACAAGAATATGTTGGTACATGACCTCCACCAGGACCGGGACGGCGCCATTTGGATCGGCACCTCTCACGGCTTGGAACGCCGCGATACAAACGGCGCCATTCAATCCGTTTTTCACAAGGAGGACGGGCTGCCCGACAACGGCGTTCAAGCCCTTGCCGATCATCCCATGACCGATTCCCTGCTGGCCGGCACCTATCAAGGACTGGGCGTTCTGAACAGGAAGACCTTGCAAGTAACCGGAATCGCGAAAGACGTCTACATCAGCGGCATGGTCGTCGATGCTGACGGCGGTATCTGGGCCGCCGGCCTTGGAGACGGGCTTCATTACCTGCCTTCCCCACAAGGACCTTTTAAACCCGCTTCTTTCAACAGACCCGAATTGAATCAGACCCGCACCGCGCTACTGAATATCGTGCAAGCGGATGACCACTTGTGGCTGGGAACCGATCGCGGCCTGTTGCTGTACGAAAAAAATGTAGGCGTAAAGCGAATTTACGGGAATCAAGAAGGCCTCCGCAGCACCACGGTTTACGCCCTGGCCCTCGATGATGCGGATCGCCTTTGGATCGCCACCAACGACGGGCTGCATCGTCTGGACGCGAAAGATGCGCCCATCAACCGCTTCACCGATCGAGACGGCCTGGCCGGTAATGAATTTCATCTGGGCGGATTCAGCCGCGGCAAAAACGGACGCTTCTACTTTGCGGGCGATAGCGGCATCACCAGTTTCTTCCCCAAGGACTTCACCGCCGAGGCCTATGATCCCACCGTGGTGATCAATGGGTTCGTACTCCATAACGAGGCGGTTCTCCCCAAGGACCGGCAACCCGACTCCCCCCTGGAAACAGTGATTGAGCAGACCGATTCCCTGGAACTGAAATACCATATGAATTCGTTTCGCTTCCACTATGCCGCCCTCCACGTTGCCGATCCCATGAGCGCGCGCTTTGCGTACCGCTTGGACCCGTTCCAGGATTCCTGGAATACCAACGACCCGGGGGTTTCCACGGCAGCCTATACCAACCTGGACCCCGGCCGTTACAGGTTCCGGGTTCGTGCGGCCGGCAAAGAGGGCGCTTGGGGAGAACGGGAAGCTTCCCTGGAGGTCGTCATTCGGCCGCCTCCATGGCAAATGCCCTATGCTTATATGTTTTATACACTCATCGTTTCCATGTCGATCCTGGGCATATTCATGCGGGCAAGACGGAAACGCGCCGCACAACTGGCGCTGAGCAAGGAACTGCAACGACAAGTTGCCGAGCAAACCACCGACCTCACCGAACGCAATCGTGAGTTGGAGAACCTGAACGCCATCGTGGAAACCATCAATCGCGAGATGACCCTGGACAAACTGTTACCCGCCATTCTGGAACAGGGTTTACAGCTTTTCCCCCAGGCAGAGCATGGGCGCATGATGATCTGGGATGATAGAATCGGCGCCTATCGCATGATCGCCCACAGCGGTTTCCAGATAGAGTCGCCGGAGAGCGTAACTTACGATCCGAGCGAATCCAATATCTTCAATCACGAACGCCTGAAAGTCATCTCGGACGGAATCGTTATCTACCATCCTGACCCGGATAAGCCCTACCTCATGAAAAATCACGGCCTGGAACGCCCCATCTGCCTGCTCTCCATGTCCATGCTGACCGAGGGACCGCACCGCGGCTGGGTGACCTTCGATAATTTCAATGATCCCAATGCCTTTTCCGAGGATGACGGCACCAAGCTGGCCCGGTTTCGCCGGCATGTGATCAATGCGTTTATCAAGATGGATCTCTTGGAAAAACTGCGGGGAAAAAACGACGAGATTCTGCACCGGCAAAACCAGTTGGTGATGCAGGAGAAGATGGCTTCGTTAGGCGTGTTGACGGCGGGCGTCGCCCATGAAATCCGCAACCCGCTGAACTTCATCGCCAACTTCACGGAGCTTTCCCTGGAACTGGCCGCGGACATGCGCCGTCTTTTCGCGGGCGAAGAGCCCCGCGAGCATGACCTGGACATGGAAGAACTATTGGAAAGTATGGAGGACAACACCCGCAAGGTCTATGAGCACGCCATGCGCGCCGCTCAGGTCGTCAGGGCCATGATGGATCTGGCGCCTACCTCGGACAGGGTGCGCGCCCATACCAAGATCAACGATACGGTTATCGAGATCACCGACCTCACCTGCCGCGGTTTGATGAGCCTGGAAACCTTCGAGCGCATCGCCGTCGAAAAGGAGGTAGACGATTCTATCACCGCGCTCCCCATCGAACCGCACGGCCTGCGCCGCGCCCTGGTCAACCTGGTGAGCAACGCCCTGGAAGCCGTCAGCGCGCGGATGGCGCAAGCGGGTTCCGATTACCGGCCCGTTGTGCGGGTGTCCACTCATCGGTTCCACAATTCGATAAAAATAGAGGTGTGGGACAACGGCGGCGGGGTGCCGGAAAAGATCCGCAAGGACATTTTTCATCCCTTCTTCACCACCAAACCGCCGGGCAGCGGTCATATCGGCCTGGGTCTGTCGGCAGCCTTCGATGCGGTTGCCCGTTATGACGGTTCGCTGGAACTGGAATGCCAGGACGGCAACTGCTCCAGTTTCACCATCAGTTTGCCCGTCAAAACCGCCGGCGCCAAACTGCAACGCGTCTAAGCAACAAGCAATTCCCCGGTCCTCTAAGTCGGAGAAGCGCTCGAAGCCCGCCGGTTGCAGCCGGAAGCTTGTCAAGCCGCCAGGTCAAGATCCAGGAAACGCGCGCGGTTCAGGTTCGTGAACTGCAAAAGATCCATTTTCAGTCGGGAAAATGCATCGAAGTGATGGTAACCGGCCGGGTTGGCGGTCATTTCTTCCATCAAGACGTCCATCTCTTCCAGGAACCCGTGGTAGCGGCGGCGAAACTCGGGTTGGTGTTCTACCAACCAGGCCACTCGCGCCGGGTGATAGCCCTGGCGAAAGAGTCGGGTACTTAAGTCTGCCAGTTGTTTCTGGCACCAGTCAATCCATCCTTGTTTTGTCATCATGAGACACCTCCTGCTCCTGTCACTATCAATCATGCACTCCGAGCAGGACAGCCCTTGTCCGCGCAGAAAAATGTTATCGGCGGCCGCTGTCAGATGATTTGGGATTGCCCCGAGGGAACGCATCTGGCAGACTGGGTTCTCGAGAGGTGAACGATGCGAGTACCCGATATGGACATCATTACATGGATCAAACCCAACCGGTCGTGGGGTCATCTGAAAATAATCGGCATGAGCTCGGAAGAAAACTCCGTAGACGGGATCTATCAGAGCTTCTCCGTGCTCCAACAATCCACCGTGGAAAACCGTTGGGACCACAACCAACCCTATACGGAAACGGACCTGAAGCCGGCTCAGGTCAAAGAGCTTGTCACGCTGGCCGACCGCATTACGGTGCCTCTGTTCAAAACGCAAAGCATCCCTACCGACGAACCGATAGGCTACGGCCTCACCATCGACCGCTTTGACTACAAGATCAGTGTCGAATGGGTGGGCAGCTTCGAAGAACAGGTCAAGGACATACGCGAGTTGTGGATGATGGTAGACATGCTGGTAGACAGACCCCTGGTGCCGCACCAGTACTGAAACAGGCCCGAACCGACGGTCATCTGAAGCATTGAAAAGCGAACCGGCTTGTCATGGAGGATGAAAGCCGGTTTGCCGAATCGTCTTTAATTGAGCTTGTCCTTGAGGACCTTGCCAGGCTTGAACTTGGCAGCCCTGGACGCCGCAATCTGAATG
>JASJCB010000204.1 GCA_030066195.1 Acidobacteriota bacterium | reverse complement strand
TTTGGCGGGATCTTCCAGGAAGATATCACGGCATCCCTGCGAGCCGAACACGTACAGTTTTTCCTCATGAACAGTGAAGATTTCTGGATTGCCCTTGCCGCTCAAGGGGCCCATGCGCGCACAAGCGCCGCCCAGTTGCAGCGCATAGCGATCCGGGTCCTTCAAAAAGGTGTCGCGATTGGCCTTGGAAGCAAACAGATAGGTAACGCCCTGATGTTTCGCCTCGAAAGAAGGCGCGCCGCTGACTTCCTCACCCTGAACCAAAGCCACGGCATCGGTTTTGAAAATTCGTTCCTCATCATTTGAAAAAATAATCGTGGTCGATAGACAAAGCAAAATTAGGAAACCCTTTCGCATGGGACCCTCCTGAAGTGAATTCTGTCGCGTAAATCCTAACACGCAAGCTCCCTCATGGTACAACCATGATGCATGGCAATTCAGGCAAACCCACTAAATCCTAACCTCTTTTACGTTTTCCTTATACTTGACTTTGGTTTTCCAGGGTAGTAGGCTTGAATGGTCACATTAAGTTTATGTAAATAAATAACTTTCTTTGGGGATTGAACAATGGTTTACAAAGATGATGTCTATAGAGCAAATACTCCGATAGACCCAACAATAAAAATAGTATCCCTTAAATACGGATTAGATCTAACAGAAAAAAACAAAGTCAGGTATACCTATTCTTATGTCATCAGGGTCATCGGTGATTTAGTCCATCGTGACTGGCAACACAAAGTCGGTGTTGACCAAATCCAAGACCTAAGTGCTTATATCTCTGAGGACCACAGCCTCCAAGCAAAAAAAGAGTCCGTGGAAGGTGGTACAAAAATAAGTATTTTGTACGGGAAAGACTTGGAAATGGATGACGAATTTAGCTTTTCATTCAGTTACACGGTTTCCAAGCCCTTTAGAATTATTGGAGACTGGTTCAGAGAACATATGTTCCTACAGACGATGGTTTCTCATGATTGCCACGCGGATCTTGTGCACATAACTGTAACGCCGGGAAAAAGAAGGAAGCTTCTGGATCCCAAACCAGATCATAACATCATGGAAACAGGAGATTTATTATTCCCAATCGGACAGGTTCGGCCGCTTGAACATGCAAAGGTGACGGGAATTTGTAAAAGAATGCGGGTGGGCGCTAGTTTTATTCTGTATGTGCTAGGGCTTATTGCCTCCGGCGTAGTGGGCGCCTATGTTAGTAAGTTGGTAGCCTAGGTGAAGAAGGGAAGTGCCAAAATGTCCCTTGCGAAGACGGCTTGGAGGATCTATATTTATGGTAGAGATGCGCTCCAAGCGCAGCAAAGAAGGAGGTATGTTATGACAATCAGAGATGGTTTTGGGTATTAAACCAACATTTTGCAGGCGGCCCTCCCAGGGCCGCGTCCGCGCAACCCCCTATTTGCTTTAATCAACTTAACCGCAACGCCCGGTTGGGTGACGGGTAGAGGTCCAACTCCCCCAGGTCTTCCGGGAACCAGCCGCCCAGGCGATCCAATCCGTCGCGAGTGACAATGCATAAGGCCCGGTCCGCCGGAAGATCTGACATAGGTTCGTATGACTCAAGATCCACCGCTTTCTGTTGACCTCGGCGCACGCGCATGCTGTCGTCTTTGTTCAAGGTAATCAATTGGGCAAATCCCGATGCCCCGTCTACCTTTTCGCACATCCTTACCGCCGCCCGGATGTAGCGTTCGCGGGTGGGCACCACGTCGGCATCGGTGAAGATGAAGATCTGGTTGGGTTTGCGCGCAAAGCTGTAGCCGAAGCGCAGCATTTCGTCGCGTTCCGCATCCTCGGCAACTTGGAAATATCGCGAGGGAACGGGCGGTTCCTTGGTCCAAGGCGCGGGTCGGTTGCCGATAACCAGAATCTCCATGTCGGGATAGTTCTCGCCGTAGAAGCGCATGACATGGCTCAGGTTCGCGGGTCCGCCGGAGCCGTTGTAGGCGATCACCACGGTGGTGTGGCGCAGCAACAGGTCCATCGAATCACCCACCAGCACCAGCGATTCCCGGATCGACCAGTGGCTCTCGCGCTCCAGCTGAACATCCGACCAGCCGTCCCGCTGCCAGGCGAGATGGGGCATGGCGCAGAAACAGGGATGGTCCCGTTGCAGGCAGGTATTGGTCACGTCCACCGGATCGTTTTCCTCCTGATGCGCCTGGATGAAGGCATCATAGAACCAGGCGCTCAAGGCGTAGGCGTGAGTGGAAAGGGTTTGACGCATGCGGCACAACCCGGTCGAGTATTCTCCCGGCGCCTCGCGATGGATGCCGCCCAGGGACAGCATGGCCCATTTTTCCGGCAACTCGCCGGCAATCTCGGCGAGTCGCTCGTGCAGGTCGTTCGCAAAGACCACATCGTCTTCCAAGATAAGCACGTGCGGCCAACCCTGATCGCGGGCGTGACGCACCGCCTTCAGGTGACTTTGCAGACAGCCGTAGGCTCCAGGCGGATCGCTCCAGCGGTCGGGGATCTGCAATTGACGAGCATCCACGGCCGCAATTCGTGTGACGCCGGTGATTTGCAAGCGGTCGAATTCCTCTTGAGTAGCGGACCAGCGTTCGGGTCTGCGATCCAGGTTGATGCACAGAATATGGGGAAAGATCTCATTCAGGGCGGGCATTAGGGAGCTCCTGCAACAGTGTTTTGTAGCTGATACATTGTACATCGGATTGCCTTAAAACATCCCGAAAGCGAGGGCTGATGAAGGCTTCATAATCCTGTTCGCGGTAATGCCAGTCCGGGGTCAGCGGTTCGCCGCCGGGTTTGACGGGATGCAGCAGAACATAGGACAGACCGACAGGCAGGTTGGTTATATTGGATACGGCTTGTTCCAAGCGGTCGCCGGGCCGGTTCTTCATGGTCATCAGGGTGTCGAAAATCGGCCGACCCGCCTGTTCCCAAACGTTCACCCGTTCCCTTCTATACCCGGGATCGCCGGTCCAGCGGGGATCTTCCCGGGGGATGAAAGACGGCAGGTTCCACTCCAGGGCCAGGTCTAAATAGATATCGAAAAAGGGCGCGGCCAGGCTGGTGTACATATGGCAATCCAGATGCGTGGGTTTCATACCGGCATTTCGGACACGTTCGATTTGGGCCGACAGCTCACGGCGAACGTCCTCGGGCTCCGCATGTCGGTTCAGCAGGGCGACGGTTTTGGCTAAACAAGCTTCCGAATCCAGCAGACTTGCTCCGCCGGTCAACGGTTTCCAGCGCCAATCGTCCCATTCGCTGGTCAAGGTGAGATGGACGCCCAAGTCGGCCTCTTCATGTGCGACGGCCCAAGCGGCGACCTCCTCAAAGCCGGAGCAGGGCGCCATCACCGAACCGGAAAGCGGCAGGCCGCTGTCCAGCAAATCCTCAAAAGCCGGCAGTTCACGGCCGCTCATCCCCAGGTCATCGGCATGGATGATGCAAACCCGATCCTTGGGGCCGAACCCCAGCTTCTTGAGCATGGGATTCATGCTTTCTCCTTATTGTTGCCCAATCGAAAAGTGCGCAGGCGTTTTTTAAAGCGGGCATGGGCGCGCAGGGCCTCTTCTTCATCGTTGAATTCGGCGTCCCAATGTGCATAATTCCCCGCGTCATCCACGCCCCTGGCTTGAATAACTTCATGGTGCGGGAAATCCTGGCGAACCCCGGCAGGAATATAGCGCACCGCAAAACCAACCCGAGCCTGATCGGAGGTATTGGGTCGGGAGCCGTGAACCAGATCGACGTGGTGAAGGGAAAACTGCCCGGACGTCAGTTCCACGGCGACAGCGCGTTCAGGGTCCACATCGAGATCGACGGTCAACCCGCTTCGCAACATGTTCCCGGGGGCGCGGCGTTCGGTATGAAGAACAACGCCGTCCCGCTGACTGCCGGGAATCACCTGAAGGCAGCCCGCTTCCCGGTTGCTGACGGACAGGGCGATCCAAGCCGAGACGACCTCGGGCTCCGACAACCGCCAATAATAACCGTCCTGATGCCAGGAGACAAAAACGCCGTCCCCCGGCGCTTTCCAGAAGAGCGAGGTGCTGTGGACCAGGATATCGGCACCGATCAGGCTTTCCACCGCGTCCAGAACTCGTGGTAATAAGGCCAGTTCGCGAGCCCAATCGAAGAACAGATGGGGCTGCACCAGGTCCTCGCCGTGCAAGTGTTGCCGCGTTCGGTCGGCGCGCTGACGGTAGACCTCCGCTTCTTCCCGAGACAACAGCGGCAACGGGGCCAGGTACCCGGTATCGTGGAAATAGTCTCGTTGCAGGTGGGTCAGGGACATGACACGCCCTCCATCTCCAATTGGTACTGCGTCAGGTATTCACGCGCCGTCCGGTGGTAGTGAAAACGTTCGAGTGCGTGAGCCCGACAGGTCTCAGGGTCGACAGCCGATACCCTGTCGACGCGACAGACCATCTCCTGAACATCGGCACAAACGAAACCCATGCTGACGGAAACCAGTTCTTCGGCGGCGCCGATGTTCAAGCTGATAACCGGGGTCCCGCTTACCGCGGCCTCGATGATGGGAAGCCCGAACGCCTCATGTAATCGCGAGGTAAACAAAAGTGCTTTGGCCGAGGCCAGGAGTCGAGCTTTCTCGATACCGCGAACATCCCCCAGGAAGTGAGCATCGGCGCGACGGCACATGTCGGTCACGGCGTCGATAGTTTCGCGGTCGCGGCAGGAACCGATAACCCGTAGCGGGCAACCCGACCGGGCCGAAACTTCCAAGGCAAGATCGAGACCTTTGGCATAAACCTGATCCAGGTTCCGCATATTGCTGATGAACAGAAGGTAGTCCTGCTTGACCCTACTGAACTGAAGCGCCTCCGGGTCCACGCCGTTCCAAACGTAGCGCCCGCTGCCATGGGCTTCGGCCAGGGTCTTGGAAACGAAGATCCAATTGTCGCGGACATCACCACGAGCGCCGCCCCAATGCCCGGGCGCGTTGTGACAGGTAACCACCCAGGGTATGCCGGCTGCTTGAATTGATTCAAGGGCTTTGGATTCGAACAGCTTCTGACTGTTGTAATGATGGAAGACATCCACATCGACGATGGGATGAGTGAGATGCGTAACCCCATCGGGCAGGTCGGGATCGCGACTGTTGGGCAAGAGATAAAAGACCTGATGACCCAACTCGGCCAGGGCACGGGCCAGGAGGTCGTGAACCATGCTGGAACCGCCGGTGGCCAGGGAATTGGGAGATAAACCGGTACCGGTAGAGCCGCCGGCCGGATATACGTGGTTCGATTCGAAAAGAATCCGCAACAATGAACTCCGCTGGGGTGGTCAGGCTTATTCTACCCGACCCGACACGGTCGCCACAAGCCGAATTGAAAAAATATAGTTGTGAAGTGCTGATATGACAACCCATTAACCTGCATAGGGTTAGATACCGTTGATTTTGACCCCTATGTAGCGTGCATAGGGTTAGATACCGTTGATGTTGACCCCTATGCAATCTCCATAGGGTTAGATACCGTTGATTTTGGGCGACATTTTTCCCATGAGGGTCTTGTCACGATGATTTACCCTCTATGTAAACTCCATAGGGGGCCGAATCAACGGTTTCCAACCCTATGCACGTTACATAGGGGGCAAAATCAGCGGTTTCAGACCCTATGTAATCTAATGCTCCCCAAAATCAACGGTATCTAACCCTATGTAGATTACATAGGGGGTAAAATCAACGGTATCTAACCCTATGTAGATTACATAGGGGGTAAAATCAACGGTATCGCCTACATGGCCGACTTTTCCCACGGTTTCCGGGCCTACGATATCAGCGACCCGAGCATGATCACACCGGTGGGAGATGTCCCCATGGTTTTGGACGGCCCGACTCGATTGACGGTGGACGGCGGTTATGCCTACATGCTCTACGAACACCAATTCAGCACCATCGATGTGCTGGGCGCACCGGACTTCGCGGCTCAGGTACTCATGAATGCCGGGGATGGACTGGATATCGAAGTCGCCGAGGGTTATGCCTATGTGGTGGGTGAGAACGGCCTGCATATCTTCGACGTCAACGATCCGGCCGATCCGCAACACGTGACGACCATTGCCGGGTGGGACGGACAACACCTTGCCTTGGACCCGATTACCGATCGGCTCTATATCGCCTCCGCCACCACCGGTATCCGGGTCATCGACATTACCGACCCCGCCCAACCGGAGGAACGGTATCTTTTTGCAGGAACCGGGTTATACAGAAACCTTGTTCTGTCGGGGGATCTACTGGTCGCTCTTGCGCAAAACCGGGCGCTCGATTTGTTGGACATCAGCAACCCGGATCGACCCGTCTTTATCAGGCATTTCGGCAATAGCTCCGATTTTAGCTCCAGTCGCAGGGGCCTTACCCTGGCTGACGATTACCTGTTACTGGGCAGCGGCCCCTTCGTCAACCATGTGGACGTGTACCGAATCTACTGCAACTGGACTTCAACCCAAACCTTCCGGCAGAAAATGCCGGTCCGGCCCGGCCAAACCGATATTTCAGAGTTAATCCGGTCCACTAACGAGCCCTGCCCCGAATAGGAGCTATGGGGACTTCGGCATATGGATGTGCCGGAGTTTCCAATGCTCGATGACAGCTGCCGCGATTTATTCCCGGATCAGCGGCGGGTAGTCTATCTTGAGGTACTTCAGGTACTTGTCCAGGGGCAACAAATCCATCTCGGCACGGCGACGATGGACGCCCGCCTCATCTTCAATGGGGTGAACGACAGTGTTGCCGTCTTTATCACGAGTCACTTGGGAACCGTAGATTTGTTTTTCACCTTTTTCCATGTGCATGCGGTCGATGACCAAAGCCAGGGATCTGTTGGGCATTTCACCCTCGGCGGCGGCTTTTTTGAGCATGGGCAGGTATTTAACGCGGATTTCCGGCGCGGCGTGTTGAATAACCAGAAACGCGGTCATGCGTTGGTTGCCTACCATGCTCCAACCGGGATAGCCGTGTTCGGCCAGGATGGCTTCAATCAAGGCCAGGTTTTTCTTATCCTTCTCCCCGATCTTTGCCCAAGCCGCGCGTACCTCTTCCGACTGGTGTCCGTATTTCCTGGTCAGGTCTCGCAGTTGCAGGCGCAGTTTTTGATCATCCTCGCGGATGGCGGCCAGTTTTTCGATCAATGCCCGGTTCAAGCCGGCCTGGTGAGTCCGGTGTCTTTCCTTCAGGATTTCCGATAGGCGCACCCATTCCGGTTCTTTGTGCAAGACGGCAAAAGCCTCTTCATCTTCAGTTTCTTCCCAGTCCCTCCAGCCGGCCTCGACAGCCGATGCCAAAAAGGAAAGCGCTCCGGCGATATTTCCCGTCCTGGCGCGGCAAACGGCGGCGCGATGATAGTCCTGGTTGCGGCCTTTTTGAAGAGCAAATGCCTTGTCGTAGGCCTCGGCGGCTCGGACGTAGTCTTCGGCGTTGTAGAAGTAGTGGTGGGCACGGGCGATTTGATCGTAGTAGGCGTCTTCCGAGGCGTAACCCGGGAGCAAGGCTACACCTAACAATATCGACAAAAGCGTCTTCAGCAAAGTATGGGGCATGATCAATGAAAGCCTCCGGGCTTGAACTTTCATTATCTTATCACGGCGTCATTACCCATGCTTCGGATCGATTCGTGCGCAACTCAATCTGCCTCCAAGCCCGGGGCAAGTTGTTTCGGCCGCGGAGTACGTAGGAAGCGATGTTCATCTTCCCCGCGCACTCCGCGGCTCGATTCTATTGGTTTAGCGATTGCAGAGCAGGGTGCCGTTACCGCTGTTGTTTGTGAAGGTCAGACCGCTGGTGTTGCCTCGGCGGTTCAGACCGTTGCAGGATACGTGACCACCGGTGTTGTTGTTGAACATCACGTTGTAGGTTACTTCCGCGTTGGGAGAGTCCCAGAGGACGATAGCCCCGTGGAAGCTGTTGCGGATTTCGTTGGAGGAGACGAAGGCGCCCGGACTGTTGACCAGGTCGATGCCCCACTCATTGCTGCCGGTGATGTAATTGCCCCAGACTTCGATGCCCGGACAACCCGCATTCGCGGCGTAGATGGAGCTTTCACCGGTGTCGTAGAGGTCATTGCGGTAGATCTTCACCATTGTGCTGCCGTAGCAATCGATACCACCGTCGCCTTTGGTACCGTTGTTCATGCCGTAGATGACATTGTCCCCGATCCAAACCCTATCGCAATTGTTGATCCAGAAGCTGCCCAGCGCCGTGGGACCGAAACCCATATCGCGGAACTCGCTGTTGAAGACGTAGATGTGGTAGGAGTTCTGCATGGAAATGCTCATGCGCCAGGTGTTCCTGATGACCACATTGTTGACTTCGCTGTACTGCACGTTCCACAGCATGATACCGGTTGCCTCGGTACTCGATTGAGCGGTTCCGTTGCTGATGATTTGCATGTCCAGAATCTTGTGGCTGCGGTCACTGCCGGTTGAGTCGTTGACAGCCTTGATCACCGGTCCGACCAGGGAAGACATGGCGATCAGGCTGACCGAATTACGGTTGGGTCCGCCGCCTTTCAAAGTCGTGCGCGCGGGCAGGCGCAGGGTTTGGGAGATGTAATGATCCCCCGATTGAAGAATGACGGTGTCATAGGCGCCGGAGCTGTCCAGAACCGACTGGATATTCTGACCGGGGGCCACGTAATGGGTTGCCGCAAAGGTAACGGGGGCAATGCAGGCCGCCAGGACGACGGCCGCGAAAAGTCGAAACATGTTCTTTCTCCTGAGTTTAATTGAGTGAAAAATGCAGTAAAAGGCTGAGTAAGGCAGTCGGGAACTATAGCCTAAAATTGCTGGAACCGACAGGGCTCCTCAATGTTTCTCACTAAAAAAACAGGTTCCGTGATGTGGTTTAAGTTTCGGTCTTCTTTCTTCTCGGCGGTTGTTTCGGAGCTGGTTTCCTGGTTCCCTGGAATTGCTGGAGGTAGTTCAGCAAGCTGCCGTGGGTGGTCATGAGGTTATTGACCGCCGCGTTCAGGTCGTCTACCGTTTTGTCGTTCTTGACCGCCGTGTCGTAGAGGGGTTTCAGCCAGTGGTGCATGACGTTGAACTGCTGGCGGATGACCTTCATCAAGAAGCGCGGGTCGATTTCCGGGGTTGGTTTTTTAGGTGCGGCAGGTTGGGCGGGTGCGGGTTCCGGCTTTTTGGCTTCCGCTTCTCTTTTTGCCGCTTCCAGGGCCTGGATTTGCGCCCTTGCCTGTTCCAGCGCCCGGTTTGCCTCCTGGCCGGCCGTGGCTTGCGCCAACGATTTGCCCATGGTTTCCATCATGGGTTGGAGCAGGCCGCCCAGGTTTGTGAGGGTGTCCGGGGACAGCGTGGTGTGGGTTTCCAACGGGCCCTCTTCCTGGATTTCGTCGATGGGTTCGCGGTTTTCCGCGACCTTGGCCAGGGTGTCTTTGATGGCCTCCAGACCTTCGCCGAAATTGGCCAGTTGCAAGATCACCTGGCCCACCTTGTCTTCCGAATCGACGCCGTGCATGGATTGCTTTTTGTGGAAGGTACGCTTGATTTGGGTCCAGCGGTTTTGTTCTTCCCCGGTCATGGTCCCGCAAAGTTCGCGGAACTTGAGCAGGTTGGCTTCCGCGCCGCTGGTCAGGGTTTGGGCCTCGTTTTCGTAGTGGGAGGCAATCAGGGTTTCCAGTTCCGCGTCGTTCATAATGGGCAGCACCTTCTCGGCGATTTTATTCATATTGCGGTAGCTGCCCTGTAGCTTGAAGGCCGGTTCGGTGCGATAGGCGTCTTCCATGGCCGCGGAGCGGATGTACTCCAGGTTGACGCGCAGGATGACATCGCGCACGCGGAAGAGTTTGGCCAGGACGTTGCTGAACTCGCTGACTTCTTCATTGGTGTAATTGCCCTCGAGTTCGATGCCCTCGCGGGTTCCCGTTTCCGTGATTTTGATCAGGCTATAGACGTCTTTCTGGCTGCGGCCCGCCAGTTTATTGAGGACCGGGTTGCTGGTCAGCGCGTTTTCCACATAGCTCAGTTCGAAGGAGCTTGCCTGGTCGCCGATGATATCGCCCAGGTTGTAGGTGTCGGCGCGGTTGGCCAGCATGTCGGGGATCTGGAACTTGTCGCCCGATTCGGTGTAGGGGTTGCCCGCCATGACCACGCAGACCTTCTTGCCGCGCAGGTCATAGGTGCGGGTGCGGCCCTTGTAGACGCCCTCTATCTTCCTTTGGGCGTCGCACAGGGAGATGAACTTTTGCAGGAGTTCCGGGTTACAGTGCTGGATGTCGTCCAGATAGATCATCACGTTATCGCCCATTTCCAAGGACAGGTTCAGCTTGTTCAATTCCTCGCGAGCCGCGGAATGAGGGGCGGCGGCGGGGTCGATACTGGTTGCCTCGTGACCGATGGCGGGCCCGTTGATCTTCATGAAGATCAGGCCCAGGCGATTGGCGATGTACTCCATCAGGGTGGTTTTACCGTAGCCGGGGGGTGATATGAGCAGGAGCATGCCCATGCGATCCGTGCGGGTGCCCGCGCCGGCGGCGCCGATTTGCTTGGCCAGGTTGTCGCCGATAATCGGCAGGTAGACCTGGTCCAACAACTTGTTGCGCACGAAACTGGTCAGCACGCGCGGCTTGAATTCCTCCAGGCGCAAATCCACGGCAAATTCTTCGCTGAGCTTTTTCTTCAAGCTGAGATAGCACGTGTACTTGGGGCTGACATCCCGTTGGAATTGGGCCAGCTTTTCCATGAAGGCGTTGTAGTTCAGGTGATAGTTGCCGCCTTCAAGCAGCGGGTGGTTGCCCTTGAACCCGGTCAGGTCGCGGTTGACGGTAACCTCGGCCACCCGTTCGGGATCGTAGCTTTCAGTGAACAGCAGCGCCGCCACTTCGTCTTCAAAATCGTCCTCGCCGTTCACTTCCGCGTCGATATAGGCCGCCACCCACTCCCGGCACAGGTTGAATGCCTTGATCGGGTCCTTTTCCAGGGTCTTCAAGTTGGCGCGGAAGCTGTCTTGCGCGTTGCGGTGTTTCAGGTAGGCGACCAGTTCCCGGTAGATGACGCCGGCCTCTTGGGAGATCGCGAAGCCGTTGCCGTGGATCAACTCGCGGAACAGGTAGACGGCGGCATCGTGAGCGCGGTGACTCTCGAACAGGCCGGAGGTTTCCAAGAAGCGCCCGATCAACTGCTCCAGGCCGGCGATAAAGGCAACGGATTGTTTGTTCTCGGGGAACAGTTCGGTCAGGGCGCGCAAGCCCTTGCAGGTAGCCAGGAAGTTGGCTTTAGGCCCGGCGGAACAGAAGCGCTCCCAAAAGACCATGGCGCAGGCGCGGGTTCGCGGCGGATAGGCCAGCAGGCCCAGCTTTTCGTGCAGTTCCAGCAGCACGCGCAGCAGCGATGCCGCGTCACGGTCGTGCACGCCCTTGGCGTAACCCTCGTTGAAACGCGGTCCCATGAATCGCTGGACATAGGTTAATAGGGCGTCGTCGTCCATGGCCAGGGCTTCGGCAGCCGTGTGTTCCTCACCGGTCTCCAGGGAGCGGAGCATCTGGTAGGCTAGGAACTCGCCCCGGTAAACCCGGCGGTTCTCACTCGAGACCTCCATCTCCCAGACGGGTTCGGTGGCCAGGAGTTCGGCGTCCGTGATTTCCTCGAAGAAGTTGGTGCCCGTGAGGTGGAAGTACTGTTTGTCTTCGCGCAGGACCGTGGTCAAAGCCAGGGTCTGGGCGTTGACGCTGAATTTGTGATTGCCCAATTTGATCAGGTTGCCGCCGTCCTCGTACAGGTCCAACTTGTCTTTCAACTGGCGCACGGCTTCTTCGCGGATGGTCTTGAGACGGCTTTGCAGGTCGTCGGCTTTCACCGTTTCACCAAGGTCCACCAGGCTTGCCATGATGTTGCGGACCTTGTCCACCATCAGGTCGCCGGCAAAGTAACCGTTGATTTCGTTGACGTCGGTGAATTTGGCGATGCGGCCGCGCACACCCTTGAGAATACGTTCGGCGGAACCGAACAGCGAGGTTGCCTTTTTGTTGCGGGCCTCTACCAGTTGCAGGCGCTTGGCCTCGAAGGCGTTGTAGACTTCCTCGCGTTTGTCGGTCAACTGCTCGATGAACTCGTCGAACTCGGCGAACTTGCCTTCCAGTTCTTCCAGTTGCACGGTGAGCTTGGTCAGGTAGGTCTCGCATTTATCCGGCGTGTCGCAGACGTCCAGGTAGTTGATGAGGCCTTGGGAGACCAGTTTCATCTGGGCGTTGAATTCGGCGACGCCTTCCACGCGGGCCAGTTCGGTTTTCTTGTTTTTAACCGCGCTTTTGACCCGGTTCAGGTCGGCGTAGATGGCCGAGATACTGTCGATGATGCGGGTGGTCTCGGTAGCGTCGTCGATCTTGAGATTGCTGACGATTTCAATCAGCAGTTCCAGGTCGCTGCCGGCCTGGTCCAGGGCGTCTTCCACCTCTTTGGCGGCGGTGACGCGAGCCAGGTCGCCGACCGCGGTTTCCTGTGCGGCTACCCGATCGGCATAGGGTTCCAAGGCTTCGGGTTGCAATAGGAACTCAACGCAGCGTTGCGACAGCGTATCGGCCTGTTCGCCCGCGCGCTGTTCCAATTCGTCCACGCGCTCCAGGTCGATATAGCGGCGCTCACGACAGCCGATGATCTCGCCGCGCAGGGTGCGCAGTTCAGCCAGCAGGCGCACGAATTCGCCAATGCCCTCGAAGTGGGTGCGGCTGACCTCGGCAGTCAGCGCATCGGCCTTTTCCGAGACGCGCGCCAATTCGGCGGCGGTGGCCTTTTTGATGCGGTTGACCTTCTCGAATTCCTCGATGGCCCCGTTGGCGGTGGTGCGAATCTGTTCCAACACCTCGCGTGGTTTCTCGGCGCCCTCGTTCGACAGCCAGAAGTAGGCGTCAACGATAGACGTGACCTTGCGAACGATGTCCACATACAGGTTGGCGTAGACGTCCTCCTTGCCGATGAGCACCAGCACCTCGTGACATTCCGCCATGCAGCGCACCACGTCCTTGTTGCCGATCTTGGTGAGCGCGGTTTCGGCCATGTCTTCCTGTTTGTAGTTGAGTCCCACGTAGCCGGTCTGCCAGATTTGCAGAGCGTGGTGCTTGGCGGGTTGAGCGTCGGCGCGGAAATAGATCAGCTTGCCGTCTTCAAACAGCGAGAAGCCGCTGCAGATGATGGGCGTGGCTACCTTCTGTTCGATCAAGTTGTAACTGAGCAGGATATAGACGCCGTCCAGCCTGTTGTAGAAGACGTATAGGAAATCTTCGCCGTTGGGTGAGGGCACGCGGCTTTCGAAGATCATGTCGGAAAGCTGGTTGTCGAATTCTTTCAACTCGCCCGTCAGCAGGTAGTAACCCTTGGGGAAGATGATGCCGTGATCGTCGGGCAGCAGCACGCAACTGTCGGCAATGGCGTCGACGCGATGCGCCTCCTGCAACTTCTCGTTGAAGACGAAGTAGCGCCATTCCTTCTCCTGGTAAGGCAGGATCTTCAGCAGAATCAGCGGACCGATGGAGGCATAGTAAATCTCAGCGTCGTCCAGGGTCTGGTCCGGGTTTTCCACGGGCTCGTCCAGAATGCCGTGGCCCACGTCGGTATTGTCTTCCACCTTGATGGTCAGGTCGCCGCCGATGGTCTCCACAAAGACGCGGTCATCGATGCTGATATGCGGGTGAGCGCCCATGCGGAACCAGTCGCGACGAGTGCGCAGCCACTCGAATTCGTGCTGGGGCGGGTATTTGAACTCGTGGTCGGAGCGGTTGTCCATATACGTAAGGCCGGCACCCTCGATCAACCACTTGAAGGTTTTGAAATCATTGATGGCCTCGCCCACCCGAAACTTCATGAAGAGGTGGGGGCCGATGACCTTAAAGGTAGAAAAGACAGTTTTTTTATAATACTTATATAAGTTATGGAAATCTTTTTCGAACTTGGGATCACGGATCAGGTCCAAGCTCTCCAGGCGGAAGCCGTCGTCATGGATGGTGTAAACGGCGAAGACATCGTCCAGGTCCAACTCGGCGCGTAAGCCCACGTGGACATTGTAGCCGAAGATAAATTTGTCGCCGATGGGCACCATGTCCCTGGGCGTACAGTTATTGTCGGTGGTAATGCGTTCGCTACCCACCAGTTTGGTTTCAATCGATCCGAACGTGGCCTTGCGGGTTTCGTTCAGTTTCTTCAGTCGCGCCCTCAATTCATCGGCCTGGCCGTTGAGTCGATTGCGGATGATCTCGTAGGTGCCGCCCTCTAGTTGGACGTCCTGTTTTTGCTCTTCTACAGCGTCGCTCATATCCACCCTATCGATATACTCGGTCTTGCATGAAGTGGGGGAGCGCGCGGGCTCCCCCGTTGTGGATCAACCCAATAAGCCGGCGGATTGGTTGCCCAGACCGGCGCTTTCGGCCATGGCCAGGAGCTTGCCCAGCAGGCCGCGGGTGTTGCTGTCGTCGGTTTTGTTCATCATTTGGCCGATCAACGCGGAGATCGTCAGGTTCTTGAGATCCGCGCTGCTCATGCCGAACTGGTCCACAAAACCCTTGAGCTGCGACTTGAAGTACTCGGGGTCGCCGTTGAAGAAGGTCTCCTTGACATCGGTCAGGGCTTTGCTGTTCTCCAGCAGACGGTCGACCGAGCGGCCCTGGGCGATACTGTTGGCGATTCGGTCGAAGAACATGGACTCGCCGCCCACGATCTCGATATCGGCCGCTTCCAGGCCCTTGGCGATGACTTCGGCCTGGGCTTTGGCGATGTCCTTCTGTGTATCCAGCGAGGCCAGCACTTCCTTCAGCTTCGTTTCCAGTTCCAGCTTGAATTCCTCGTGCTTGCGGCCGTCGGGATCGAACAGCTTCATGGCTTCCGCCTTCTCGCGGATGCCCTGCGCGTCGGCTTGGAACTTCTTCAGCAGGTTGGCGGCTTCGGCGCTGCCCAGGCGTTCCAGTGCTTCGGCGCGGGCTTCCTCGCCGCGAGCCTCGGCCTCGGCTTTCTTCTGGATGACGGCGGCTTCCATCAAGCCTTCCTTTTCCTTGGCGTCTACCTTCATGGCCAGGCCTGAAGCTTCCGCGGACGCCAGTTTCTCCATGGCGACGGCTTCGGCGGTGCCCTGCGCTTCGGTGCCCTTCGCCTTGGCTTCCATTTCCTTCAACTGGACGGTTGCCCGTACGGTGCCCTGCTTTTCCAGGGCATCGGCCTTGACCTGGATGCCGTTGGCCTCGGCGACGGCTTTCTTCTCCATGACACTGGCCTCGGCCGTACCTTGTTTCTCCATGGCATCGGCTTTGGCTTGGATGCCTTTTGCTTCCGCCAGGGCTTTCTTCTCCAGAACGTTGGCATGGGCCTGACCTTCCAGTTCGGCGGCCTTGGCCTTGGCTTCCTGCACCTGGGCCTCGGCCAGGCCGATGGTAGCGTCTTCCGCGGCCTTGGCTTCGGCCAGAACCTTACGCGCCTCGGCGTTTTTGTCCGACGATTTGCGCGCGGCCTCGGCTTCGATCACCTTTTGCTCCGCCTGCAACGCGGCCGCTTCCTTCTCGGCTTCCGCTTTCTTGACTTCTTTGACCTTGGCCTCTTCGGCTTCCGTGGCGGCTTGGGTGACGGTCACCTGCTTGACGCGTTCCGCCTCTGCGAAGGCGCGGGTGTCCTTGATCTTCTCTTCTTCCTCGACCACCGCTTTCTCAACCACAACGCGGTCGCGGATCACGTCTTGGATGTTCTTGCGTTCTACCTCTACCGACCGTTCCTTTTCGATGGTGGTCAGTTCTACCACGCGTTCGCGCTCGATGACTTCCAGTTGACGATCCTTCTCGATGCGTTCGATCTCGATCTTCTCGGCGCGTTCCTTGTTCTTTTGGGCCACGATGACCTGGCGTTCCTTGTTCTGGGTGGCTACCTGAACTTCTTCCTCGGTCTGGAGGCGGGCGGTTTCGGCTTTCAGGCGTTCTTCCTGTTGCACCTTTGCGGCCTCGGCAGCCTCACGGGCCTTGATGGACAGTACCTCTCGCTTTTGCTTTTCCTGAGTCTCGGCCAATTGGCGCTCCAACTCGAGGATGGCTTCCTGCGCTTCAACGTCCTGCTGCTTGATGGTCTTTTCGCGATCGCGATCGATCTGGTTGGCCAGAACCTTCTGGTTGGCCGTCAATTCGGTGATCTTTTTGATGCCCTCTGCGTCCAGAATGTTGTCGGCGCTGAGGTTATTGATATCGGTTTGTTCCAGGTAATCGATGGCGCAGTCGTCCAAGATGTAACCGTTGAGGTCGGTGCCGATAACGTCCAGAATCTCTTCTTTGAAGCGGCGGCGTTCCTGGTAGAGGTCCACGAAGTCGAACTTCTTGCCGGCTGTCTTCAGTGCTTCCGAGAATTTGGGATCGAACAGCTCATTGATGGCCTGGCGATCGGAGGCACGGGTGACCCCGATGGTGGTGGCAACGTTTTTGACATCGTCCACATTGTTGTTGACGCGGACGAAGAAGGCGACCTTGATATCGGCCCGCATATTGTCCTGACAGACCAGGCCGTCATTGCCGCTACGTTCCAACACGACGCGTTTGACGGAAATGTCCATTACCTCGCAACGGTGCAACAGCGGCACGACCCAGGCCGCGTCGAAACTGACATTGGTTTTCCCAAAACCGGTTTTGACCAGCGCCTGGCCTTGAACGGCCTTGCGGTAGAAACTCTTCCAGACGAACAGAATCCCGATTACGGTGACAACAAGGCCCGCCAGGGCGATAATTAAATATTCCATATGTCGTTCACTCCAAAATGTATTTCACGGTGATGCGGGTTCCCCGATAGGAAACACCGACCAGATTTTTGTCACGGACGTTTTGATTCTCAATAGTCCTAGTTATTCTCATCCATATTTTCCACGTAGTAGAAGTTGCCTTCCTCGGCCTCCTCGATAATCAGCACGCGGGCGCCCCGTTTCAAGACCTGGCCGGGACGGGCCTTCACATTGACCAGAAAGGGGGCGCCGTCGGTAGGTACTTTGCATTGGGAAAGCCGTTGACCGTCGTTGTCGGATTCCATATAGCCGAATTTGGCCAGGACGGTGTGGCGCTCGGCCGTTTCCTGTTTGTGGCGGCGCACCATGCCGGCGAACGGTTGGGTTACCAGCTTGGTGGCAAAGGCGCTCACCAGGAAGATGGGAATGTACAGGGCATAGGCGAGCAGGCCGCTGAACGGAAAAGTTTTGAACACGAACATGCCGAGGGTCCAACTGAACAGGGCGTTCAAACCCAGGATAAAGGTAAGCGGTATGGTTCCCACGTTGAAGAAGACCAACATGGACAGCAGGGGACCCAATTGATGTGCGGCGCCGTGGAGGTCGGCATGGGCATCCACATCCGCGTCAACATCGGCGTCCACGTCGACGTCTACATCCACATCCACGTCTACATCCACGTCAACGTCGGCATCCAGACCCAGATCGAAATCGATGCCGGTGACAATGACCACGATCCAGTAGCCGATACTAAGCCCGAAGATGAGGGTTAGCGGCAACATTACCGGACTGGTGGCAAGATTCCATAACTCCATCAAGGCGGGTCTCCTTAGGGTTCCGTCAAGGCTGTAAGCCCGATTCTATACGATTTTGCCCGACCTGAGGTGAGGAAAATCGAGGAAGGTTGAAACCCTGCATCGGCCGTAGTTTGGAAAGCTCCAAACGGTAATTTTCCAAACACTTTGCGACCTCGACCTGACCGACGTGCAATTCATCGGACAGTTGCCAAGCCCCCCCGTTTATTCAATAAGCGATAAGGAGTAGGGGTTTGGCTCACTTTTTTCAAACTTTTCTGCCAAGGAGGCGTTTTTCCGGGTCGGCGGGGTTGTTATGGAAAAAAGGAAGTCGTACTTCTAGCAGCAGAAATGGACGGAATGAACCGGCTTGGGATTCAATCAACTTTCTTTACGTGGAAAAATACCCATTGATCAGCACTGCTGTAGGCCGCCCAGAGGGAACCTCTGAGGTGTTGAAAGTGGGTAAGGTTTCCATAGTGGTCGCCGTAGGTCATTTTCAGGACGCGCTTTTTTCGCGTATTCGGCTCCAGGACTTGCAACATCCGGTAATCATCTGCCGCGGTGTACTCCGTGAAGACAAAGCCAATCTCTTCGCTAGCCGTGCATCCATCCAAAGTCGGCAGGGTTTTGAGCCCTTGAAGGGAGTCCCGTAGTCGGTTGAACTCGGCCAGTCGTCTTTTTTCGGCTTGGACAAGGTACCCTTGTTCCCAGACTTCGCCCCGTTGACCGTTGAGAAGCGCGTAGTAAATTCGACGGTTCACGCTGTGTCGGCTGTAAATGAGGAAAAAAGAGCCCAGTTTGACCAGTTGATAGCGGCTGACGAATGTTTTATCTTCCGGATCCCCTAACTCCAAACGCGTTTCCTTTTCCTTGTAGGTCCAGGTGATCGAAAGAGGAGAAAAGGAATGACGCTCCTTCGGGGTCATAAAAATTCTTTGACGGTCATCGATAAATTGGGCCGATTGTACATGGTCCACGCCCAGGTAGTCGCCTTCAAGATTGAATTTCTCTATCCTTGCACGAGTGCCGAAATCTTGAACGACGCAAATGATGCCGTCCTGAGCATACAAATGTTCGGCCTGAAGAAACTGACCCGGCGCTTTACCTTTCCCACCGAAGACAGTGCGAACGGAGATCGTATCCCCAATCGAAAACAACCAAATCTTCTGGTCACGATCCAAAACGGCCATAATGCCGTTGTGGACCATGATTTGGTTGGGAGGAGAGGTGACTTCATCGCCGTGCCCCTCGATTTCGGAAATGCCGGCACTCACCGTCCAATGTTCAAGGGGGGAGCTGACTAGCACCCAACAAAGGATAAAATTAACCAAGGAAACCTCAGGTCAAATAAGGTACGGGAGTAGTGAGATGATGATTTCTTCACATTCAGTTATTTGTTCCGTTTCGATGCGCTCACCAGATTCAGTGTAACAAACACTGTAATAGCTACAGGTATAACTGCCGTCAGGCCATCCTTTAATCTTACTACCTGTATCAAAGCATGTTTGCCTTTCTGAAAAAGAAAAGCCGGCGATGAGGAATGTACATGTAAAGAGGAACTTCTTCATGATAATACTCCATTGATAAATGTAAAAGGCTGAGTAATGAAAGCATGAGTTTTAAAAAAAATCAATATGAATTGAGGTGATCCCGAGGGTATTTCTTCAAGACTGTAACCATCGGCACATAACGTCTCTGGGGCCTTCAAGGTCTTTTCGATGCTACACATATGTGGCGGGTTATACCTCATCCGCTAGGGTTTTGGGTTGTCCAGATGCATGCGTCTTCTTTCGGCTCGCCAGGCAGCGGGGGTGATGCCGTGGGCTTTTCGGAATTGTCGGATGAAGTGGGTGACGTCCTGCCCGCCGATGTGTTCCGCAATGGTTTCCATGGAATCGTCCGTGTGCAGCAGTCTTGCCGCCGCTTCGCTCAGTCGGCCCGCGTTGATCCATTCTCCGACTGTGAACCCCGTGCCTTTCTTGACCATGGTCGCCACATGGGCCGGTGCGCGGTGCACGGCCGCCGCCACATCTTTCAGCGAGATGCCGGAAAGGCAGTTGGCCTGGATGAAAGCCAGGGCCTCGGCTACCAGGGAGCCTTGTTCCGGGCCGGTGGGTGCGGGTCCCGTCCGCATGGCCCGGTTTGCCTCGGCCAGGATGAGCGTTAGCAGGGAACGGATGACGTCGGGGGTTTCAGGGGTTTGTCGAGAGGTCTCGTCTTGTAAGGCTTCCAACAGGCGCGTGATGTGGATTTGCCGATCCGGGGCCAGACGCACCACGGGCAGGGCGCCCGATCTGACCCGTCGGAAGGCGGACATCATGGGATGGGTCTCGTCCAAACCGTGACAAACCGCGCAGAAACTGACCAGCCAGACGGCGATATCTTCTCCGCCCAAGGTTCGGTGCGGTACGCCCGCGGGAAGAACAGTCATCATGCCGGGACCCGCGATCAGCGGTTGTCCATGATCGATATGCAGTTCACCGGCGACGTGGTAGGCGATCACGTGCTCGGTATGTGTGTTGTGTGCGTGCGCTTCAGACTTTTGCGTGGTCCAATAATACACTTCAACAAGACTGGAAGGACCGGGTTGGTGTGTCATGTCAGCTCCCACC
>JASJCB010000203.1 GCA_030066195.1 Acidobacteriota bacterium | reverse complement strand
GAAGAAGGTCTGGTTCGCCTCAGGCATGCTGCGTTTCGACATCCTCTCTCGTTTCGAGCAGGACAAGACAGCGCAATGGGACTATGCCACCCTGGCTTTGCGCACCGGTCGCACTTTCGGCCGTGCCGAGCTGTTTTTCGAGGGGTGGCACCGCTACCGACGTCTGGACCGAACCAGTATCTATTCCCTGGGAGGCACCCTCCCTCTGGCCCGGAATTGGACTGTCACTCTCACCGCGGGCGGCGGCGATAACCATCACTACGTACCCAGTCTCGACTCCAACAAGGAGCGTCAGGCATCGCTTTTGTTCAAATGGACGCCGAAACGAGAGGGATTCCGCCGCTGGCTGCGGGGAGAAACGCAAAGATAGTTCCGCTCATCCGTTTCAGATCTTGTTCACCAGTTTAGATTCCCGACAAGGAGCAAGCAGAAAGAGTTTTGATCGACTCGTTCCGAAGATCGAGTCGATCAATCGAAATCCGGTTGCTTGATTCCAGAGAACGACCGGACCGAAACCGGGCCTGCTTCTCAGCGTCGGGGAAGCAGGCCCGTAGATCATCTCCAAATCCCCTCTTCTCGGGCGATCCCATGGCCCGGGTTTTGCTCCGCTTAATGGTATGGGTGGGTGTGTAAAAGACTAACTAGGAGGGGGAAACATGAGAAAATTTCGCTTCCACCACGGTCACGAAGATCAAGAAATCCTGGAGGTGCCCTACCGCGGTACCGCGCTGCTACATTCACCCATTTACAATAAAGGAACGGGCTTTACCGAGGAAGAACGACGGATATTTGGTCTCGAAGGCCTGCTGCCGAAAATGATTTCCACTCTGGAAGAACAGGTGGAAAGGGTCTATGGAAACATCGTTCGCTATGAGGACCCACTGCAACAATACATGGGGCTGTGCGCCCTTCTGGACCGCAACGAGACCCTTTACTACAAGGTTTTGGAAAGATACACCGAAAAGTTCCTGCCCATCGTCTACACGCCCACCGTGGGCAAGGCCTGTCAGGAATACAGCCATATCTACCGGCGCGGTCGCGGGATGTGGATTACGCCCGAGCACCGAGGCAAAATCGAGGAAGTGCTGCATAATGCGCCTTTCGAAGATGTGCGTCTCATCGTGGTCACCGACAACGAACGCATTTTGGGTTTGGGAGATCAAGGCGCCGGGGGAATGGGGATTCCCGTCGGCAAGCTGGCTCTGTACACGGCGGGAGCCGGTATCCATCCCTCCTTGACCCTGCCGATCAGCCTGGATGTGGGTACGGACAACCAAAAACTTTTGGAAGACCCGCTTTACCTGGGCTACCGCCATCCACGCCTGCGGGGAGAGCCCTATGAAACACTGGTCGAGGAATTTGTAGAAGCGGTTAAAACCGTCTACCCCCGAGCCGTACTACAGTGGGAAGACTTCAAGAAACAAAATGCCTTCCGGTTGCTGGATCGCTACCGTCACCGGTTGTGCTGCTTCAACGACGATATCCAAGGCACCGCCGCGGTAGTGACCGCCGGTGTCCTGGCGGCAGGCAGGGTATCCGGTATCCCACTGGAAGAACAGCGGATCGTGATTGCCGGTTCGGGCGCGGCCGGAGTGGGGATCGCCCGCCAGATCCGAGCCGCCCTCAGAAGCCGCGGCATCAGCGACGCCAGGATTCGGGAAAACATTGCGCTCACCGATTCGGGGGGTTTCCTGGGCGAGAATCGACCCACAATGGAAGCCCACAAACTGGATTTTGCCTGGCCGGTGGAATTGGCCGAGGCGCGAGGAATCCAAAACGGCGATGACCTGGCGACCGTGGTCAAGATGCTCAAGCCCACTGTTTTGTTGGGCACCACGGGGATTCCGGGTGTGTTCACCGAGGAGATCGTTCGCAACATGGCCGAGTTCCATGAGCGGCCCGCCATATTCCCGCTCTCCAATCCCAACAGCAAGTCGGAAGGCGTACCGGTCGATCTTCTGGCCTGGACCGAGGGCAGGGCGTTGGTAGCTACCGGCAGCCCATTCGATCCGGTTACGATCGGCAATAAAACCATCCACATCGGTCAGGGCAATAACGCCTTCGTATTCCCGGGTGTGGGCCTGGGTGCGTTGGTCAGTGAAGCCAGCCAGGTGACCGATGATATGTTCATGGCTGCCTGTGAGGTGCTTGCCGAAATGGTGACTACCAAAGACCTGGAACTGGGTCGGCTTTATCCGCCTATCCGTGACCTGCGCAAGGTCTCTCGCGAAATTGCCGCGGCGGTAGTTCGCGTGGCTAGAGACTCGGGTGTGGGTCGGATTATGGACAATATCGACATCCACAAGAATGTAGACAACTTCATGTGGACTCCCAAGTACTTGAGCTATGAACCGCTCCGAAAGTGAGGCGGTGCGCTTCTAAGCCGAAGGGCTTCAGCTCTCACAGAGGTTGAAGCCGCGTAAGAATCCTCATTTTGGGAAAAAATCCTCAGCCTGGATGGGGCGCCGGGGCGCCCATCCTCCACTTCAATTGATTGAAAAGCAACGATCCTAAAAAAAAGGGGCGGCTTTTGCCACCCCTTTTTCGGTTTAGTTGCCGCTCGGAACCGATCTGCCGGGTGTCCAGGGGAGACCGGCTTCGTCCAGTTTCTTTTCCAAGGCGGGCAGGGCGTTGTCCTGCATGTCGTTCAACATGGTGCGGACCTTGGCCAGGCCCTCCTTGGCAATTTCGAACTGCCGTAGATGCGTAGGGGTCGGACCATAGGTCGACATGCCCATGGACATACCGACCACGCCCATGCGGCCCCTGATACCGGGCGCGGTTGCCTCGCCGACGCCTTCCATCTGACGGTTGCCGCTCATCAACTCGCGCACGTCGTCCAACTTGCGTTCCATGGCGACCACTTCTTCGAAGATCGCGCCGTGGTCCATGGTGGCCCGGCTGAGGACGCTTTTGACCGCGCCGAGTCGTTGCGCGAGGCTACGGATAACGGCGCCTGCCGCGTCGGCAGCCCGACTCGCCTCGTCGAATTCACGGGTGAAGGCGACCAGTTCGGCCGGTTCCATGCCTTTCAAGGCGCGCTCGATCAGCGGCTTGACTACGAAGTTTTGCGGTTCGCTCAATTGGGTCAGCTTACCCTCTATGCGCTTGTACAGCGTTACCGAATAGTTGCCCGGTGCTGCCAGATTACCGCTTTCGGGATCGCCCATCCGGCGGAAGCCGCTGCCTTGACGCGGAGACCAGGCGTTGGTGTTGGGGTAGCGCAGGTCCCAGGCCACGCGATGGAAGCCCTTGCCGGTTCTGCCCTTCACGTGGCGAACCACCTGCCCCTTGTCGTCGCGAACGGTGAGGATGACGGCGGGTTTCTCTTCCAGATCTTCCTCGCGCAGTTCATCCCATTCGGGGCGCGGCGCGCCCTTACCTTCCTTAATCGCTTTCTTCTCGGCTGCCTGGCGTTTTTGCTTCCGGGTTTTGTAACCGTCGGCCAGGTAGTAGGTGAAGACCGCACCGAAGGGCGGGTTCTCGGCCACGTAGAAAGCGGCGCCCTGGGTGGCTTTGCCCGGGCGACCCAGCGGACGCTTGGGAATATACCAGTGCGCGTCCTTGACGGTGAACAGGGTGGCCTCTTCCTTCAGCATCTTTTCGGAAGCCTGCCGCAGGGGCGTGTAGTCGTCCAGAATGAAGAAGCTGCGGCCGAAGGTGGCGCCGACCAGGTCGTTCTCCCGTGTCTGGATGACCAGGTCGCGGAAGGGAATATTGGGCACGCCGCCGGTCAGCTTGACCCACTTCTTGCCCCCGTCCACGGTGAAGAAGACGCCGAATTCGGTGCCCATGAACAGCAGGTCCTTATTGACATGGTCCTGGACGATTCGCCAGCAAATGTGACGGTCGGGCAGGTCGCCCGCGATGGAGGTCCACTTTTTGCCGCGATTGGTGGATTTGTAGACATAGGGCTTGAAATCGCCCGTCTTGTGGTTGTCCAGCACCACGTAAACGGTGTCCTTGTCGTGCAGGTCTGCCTTGATGTCGTTGATGAAACTCATTTCCGGCAGGCCGGGCAGGTCTTTGACGTCGATCTTGCGCCACTTGTTGCCGCCGTCCTCGGTGACCTGGATCAGGCCGTCATCGGTGCCGATATAGATGAGGCCGTCCTGTTTGGGCGATTCGCTGATCGAGGTAATGGTGTTGTAGTAGGACATGGCGAACAGGTCCCAGATGGCGTCGATGCTCTGGATTTTGTTCATCATGGGCATCTTGAAACGATCCTGGTTGCGGGTCAGGTCGCCGGAAATGGGCTTCCAACTGTCGCCGCGGTCGTCACTGCGGAACAGGCGTTGGCTGGCGTAGTACAGGCGCGCCGGATCGTGCGGACTGATGAGGATGGGCGTGTCCCAGTTGAAACGATCGGGGGGATCGCCGGGCTCCGGTTGGGGTTTGATATAGACGATCTCGCCGTTCTTGCGATCGTAGCGAACCAGGTTGCCCTGCTGCCATTCGGAATAGACGATGTCGGGATTGGTGGGATCGACCGCGGGTTGGTGGCCGTCGGCGAACAGGGTGATGAACCAGTCGCTGTTACGGATACCGTTGACATTCATGGTGCGCGAGGGGCCGCCCTGAGTGTTGTTGTCCTGGGTGCCGCCGTACAGGTTGTAGAAGGGCTCGTCGTAGTCGACCGCCACCTTGTAGAACTGGGTGATGGGCATGTTGGCGTGGAACTTCCAGTTGCGGCCCTTGTCCCAGGATTCGTAGAGGCCGCCGTCGCTGCCCACGATCATGTAACCGGGATCGTCGGGATCGAAGCCCATGGCGTGGCTGTCGCCGTGTTTCCAGGGTTCGCCCAACTGGGTCATGGTCTTGCCGCCGTCGCGGGTGACCATGATGCGCGGCGCCATCTGGTAGAGCACGTCCACATTGTGAGGCGAGGCGAAGATTTCCTGGTAGTAGTGCGCGCCGGTGCCCCCGGAGATGAAGTCGTTGCGTTTCTCCCAGGTGCCGCCCGCGTTGGTGGAGCGATACAGCCCGCCGCGTTTGCCCATGGCCTCGATGGTGGCGTAGACCACGTCCGGGTTGACCGTGGAGACGGCGAGGCCGATCTTGCCCAGGTCCCCGCCGGGCAGTCCGCCGCCCAACTTGGTCCAGGTTTTCCCGCCGTCCCAGGATTTGTGGATGGCGGACTCGGGACCGCCGTTGACCAGCGCGGCCACGGTGCGGTGTTTCTGGTGGGTGCTCGCATATAGCACATCCGGGTTGCGGGGATCGAAATGAACCTCGTTGACGCCGGTCCACTCGCCGCCGCCCAGGATCATTTCCCAGGTCGTGCCGCCGTCCGTGGTTTTGTAGAGACCGCGGTCGCCGCCGGGGGACCACAACGGACCCTGTACGGCCACGTAAAGTACGTTGGAGTCACGCGGATCGATGATGATGTTGCCGATGTGCTCGGATTCCTTCAGACCCATGTTCTTCCAGGTCTTGCCGCTGTCCATACTGCGATAGATGCCGTCGCCGTAACCCACGTGACGACCGCCCACGTTTTCACCGGTGCCTACCCAAACCACCTCGGGCCGGTTGGGATCGATGGTAACGCAGCCGATGGAGTAGGAACCCTGCTTGTCGAAGATGGTAGACCAGGTGGTGCCGGCATTGGTGGTCTTCCAGACGCCGCCGGAGCCCACGGCGACATACCAGGTGGCGCGATCGGTGTGATCGATCGCGATGTCGGAAATCCGGCCCGCCATGAGCGCGGGGCCGATATTGCGCATTTTCAACCCGGCAAAGGTACCGGCCTTCATTTTGGATTTATCGTCTTCCTTTTTCTTGTCCTGGGCGAAGCCTGTTCCCAGCAGGCCCGGCAGCAATGCCAAAAGGGCCGCAATCTTGAGTAGGCGCATACCTCTTTCATCTCCTAACATAAATTCATGGCCGGATACCCCGGCACCAGTTATCGCGAAAGCATGTTCACGGTTGTGTGTTCGAACATGCTGTATGTCGCTAATGCCGGCCGATTTGGTGCAGTTTAGGGGGTCTTCGGCCGGAAGATTCAGGAGGAAATGGGGGCGCCCGGCCTACGGAGAACAGACGCCCGCGCGCATCTCCTTTAATTGCTGCCAGACGGGATGCCCGGATTCCTGGGGAGAGGCCAGAACGTAAACGGCCGTTTTTCCCTCACACCGCCAGGCTGCGATCATCAGGTTGAGGGTCTGGGCTTTTTCGGTGACGAAGGGGTCGACCCATTGAATGGTACCGCGATAGTTACCGAAAGCGCCGGGGACCCAGGCCCGTTCGCGGGTGCCCCGAATAGAAACGGTAAACGTGGACGGGTCGGCGGCTTTGGTCTTGCTGACCGCGTTGTACAGGCCGCGGTAATAGTGGCCGAAGTTCTCTTGCAACATGGCGTGGTCCACGGTTACCTCTCCGTCCAGCCACCATATGAAGGCATAGCTGAAATAATCCGGCGCATCGGCCTGATACATGCCGGGCGCGAAACGCAGTTCTTCCTTGCCGGCCAGTTTGATTTCGGGCGCAAAGCCGAGCGGGAAGGGAATGATCTCGGCCTTCCATTCGGCGGGTGCTTTAGTGAACAGGGTTTCGGTATCTTGCATGGTGGGAACCAGGAAATGAATGCAGGCAAGCAACAATAGCATGGGGGGACCTCCGAGGAAGCAAATCATACCACGGTTGTTTCTTTGAAAGATGTGGAACCGGGGAGGAGGTATTGCATACCCGACATCAGCGGCCGGCGTATTCGGTGATTCGAAATCTAATCGGTGGCCGGTTCGGCGGGGTTGTGGACGACGTAGGGCCCCTCGATATCCGGCGGGGGGTTCAGCGTGGTCAGGCGGCAAAACTGAGTGTATTTGGTTTTGTGGTCCCCCAGGGTCAACATACCTTTGCCCATGTCCTTGAAATAGAAAACAATGCCGCTCATGTCGTGAATATGGCAAAGGCCGTGGTACAAATTGTATTTCTTGATGAAATAGAACTTGGTCGCGGCCATGATGACCCGCTTGCCCCGGAACAGTTTGCCGGCTGCATGTTTGATGATGTCCATCAGTTCTTTACTTTGTTTAGGGCGGCTCATCTTATGGAAGGCGCGGTTCTGATTCAGGTGGTCGAAATAGAAGCACATGATTTCGGAGAAATCCTCTTCATCTACCAGGACCTTTCTCAATTCGCGGACGGCATCATCGATTTTTTTCATTGAGTTCCTTGGCGGGTCATATTCAAAACCAGTCGTTAATTATACAAAACTTTTCATCCATGCAACGGGACGACGCATCGGTTTATGGCAACATTGCCGTCGCTTTGCGGATGAGGGCCGTCAGGCGATCGATGGCCGCGGCGGTGATGTGGATTTGTTCCTGGGCTTCCTTGTAGTTGCCCTCCTCGATGCCCTCGCGGATACCCGGCAGGGTTTTGACGCCGTACCCGGTATAGAATCCCGGTGCATAAATCTGGTGGCGGAACCAGGGGCGTCGGGGTAATCCGTCACCCAGGAAGGCTTGCTCGCTGCTGTACAGGAGGGCGTTCAGTTTTTGGAGATCCGCGCCGTCCGGTTTCTCCTGCTCAGCGACAGTCCGCATGGTGTTTCGCCAGGCGGCGGCTTCCTTCTTCAAGCCGGCCACCGCATTGTGCAGCGGAGCGAAGTTGAAGTAGGGCACCTCCGATTTCGGTTTCGGCAGGCGGCGCTTTTTCTTGGGATCAGCCGCGCGTTGGTAATGACCGCCGGCCAGCAGTTCATTGTGTTCCGCAACAGCTTTCCGTTGGTCATCGGCCAGTTTCACCACTTCGTCCACATAACCGCTGACGGCCTTCAAGGTATCGGTAAAATCGAACGGCAGCACGCGGGCTTCCGACAAGCGCAGGCTCAGCCTTCCGCAAACGCTCGCCAGCACTACGCCGTATACCAGTCCCGGGTCCCTGTGGCGCGTGTAATGGGCGAATGTGTCGAAGTTGGTGTGATACTCCCCGCCACGTCCCTCACCGCCGAAGCCCAAATTAAGCGTGGGCAGGCCCAGGTGTTGAAAAAACGCGGTGTAATCGCTGCCGGAGCCCAGGGCGCCTAATTGAAACTGCCGGGCTCGGGCCTGCTTTTTGCTCTCGGGTCCGCCGTCCACCATCATCAGGGAAAAGCGACGATCGGCAACGCTGCCTTTTGTTTGAGGATCCGGCACATCGCGCGCCACCTGGTTGACCATTTTTTCCAGGGCATGGCTGCCGCCGACGCCCAGGAACCCGCGACTGCTGCCGTCCGTGTTGATATAGGCCACGGTTTTCTTCTTCAATTCATCGGCGTGGTGTTCTACCCAATCGGTGGAGCCCAACAGGGCGGGTTCTTCGGCGTCCCAAGCGCAAAAGACCAGGGTGCGTTTCGGTCGCCAGCCGGTTTTTGCCAGTTGGCCCGTTGCATAGGCTTGGGCCAGCATCGGCACAATGCCGCTGATGGGGTCGGTTGCGCCCACAACCCAGGCATCGTGGTGATTGCCGCGAATGACCCATTGATCGGGCGCCTCGGAGCCTTTCATCTTGGCGATGACATTGTAGGCGGGAATCAGTTTCCAATCGAATTTCAACTTCAGGCGCACCTTGGCGGGCCCCGGTCCAATGCGATAGGTCACGGGCATGGCGCCGCGCCAGGAGGGCGGCGCCGTTTCGCCGCCAAGTGCTTCCATCAGGGGTTTGGCATCGTGGTAGCTGATCGGCAGTACAGGGATTTTCATAATGTTGTCGGCATCTTCCCGAGCGATGCGTTTTGCATCCTTGGTAGCGCCCCAACCAGGCGTGAGCGGGTCGCCGGGGCGCAGGGGCAGGTCCAGCACCGAACCGCGTTGTACCGCGTGATCGTGCTTGAAAGCGCCGTCGGGATAGGCGTCACCCTGGTAGAAACCGTCGGCCTTGGGATCGTTGTAAATCAGGCAACCGATCGCCCCTTTCTCGTAGGCAAGCTTGGGTTTGATGCCGCGCCAGGAGCCGCCGTAACGAGCCAGGACGATTTTCCCCTTGACATCGATGCCGCGCAACTCCAGTTCTTCATAATCGCGCGGCAGGCCCTGATTCACATAGACCAGTTCGGCGGTTACGTCGCCGTCTGCAGAATAGGCATTGTAGGGAGGCAAGCCCTCCGTTTCGATAGCCTTGGATACGGGGTCTTCCGGGGCGGTGGGCTCTTTGAGCACCGCTTCATAACGAGCGGGCTCCAGCAGGGTCAATTCCCGAATCAGGGGCCGCGGGATCAAAACATGGAAGACCTCGATTTCGGTCTCGAAACCCCAGGAGCGTAATTTCTCTGCCATCCACTCGGCATTTTCCTTGACCTTGGGAGAGCCCGCGTGGTGAGGCCGTCGGGTCAAATACTCCATCCATCCCAGCATCATATTCGCATCTAAGTAGGTATCGAACTTTTTCTCCAACTGCTGCTGGGTCTCGGAGGCTTTTTCTGAAAAACCGATCAGGTCTCCGGCCGAAGCGGTCACCGCGACCATGAAAATGAGGGCAAGGAAGATTTTGGTCATGTCAATCCCCTGAAGGCGCGTGGATACGCGTTGGAATATTATGACCCAAGCCTAGATTTTCTAATTGGATCTGTCAAGGGCATCGATCGGGGTAATCCTGTTAGGGATTCCCAGTACCGGGGGATCTGAAAATTACAGAGAATTATGGTTCCCGGCCGCCGCTGTTTCGAGAGGGTCTTCCCAGTGTTTTCCTGCCCCTGGTCAGGTTTTTTTCAATCAGGTGACGCGGCGTATCCGGCAACCAGACGGCCAGCAGATAGGCCGCCGCGGCCAGGTAGAGGTGTTCCATGGTGGGATCGAAGGCTGCTGTCTCCAAACAGGCGAGGACGTATTTGACCAGGTGCTGATCGTTGCGAACGGCGGCTTTGGTGGCCAGTTTGCGAACAATTTGCGGACGTTCTGCCGGCGGTGCATGCCAAACATGGGCCGCGGCTGCCTCGGGAGATTCGGTCAAGGCCTTATCGAAGCTCATGTTGACGCGCTCGGGCGCCCATTTGGGATCGATCTTTTTGTAAGTCACATTCATGGTGGAACGCCAGGCGGTGACCCAGACCAAAGCGGCGGCCAACGCGGTCCGGGGAGCATTGTATAAAGAGGCAAGGCCCCATGCCGCCTGAGGCATGGTCAGGTGATGCGTCCAACCGAATTTGGCCCTCTGATTGGTTTCCTGCAGCATGGCGTGGGCACTCAGGCGCAGGAGGGCGCGGAAGGCCGCATCGATTTGTTCATCACTCAGGTGGTGATTCATCATGCTGCTGAACAACTGGTCCGGTAGACTGGCGTCCTCCGCCGCTTTCACCAGGCTGCGAATCCCCGTTTCGGCCGTGGGAATAGCCGGCGGCAGCGCCAGTCTTTGATATATAAAGGCTTCAACCTCACGGGCGGTCATCGGCAGAGGATCTCCCCGGTTGGTTGCATTTTGGGAAAAACTCTTGATCATGGCCTTGGGCTCGCTTGCAATCATACGTACCGAGGCGCGCATCAAGTTGGCGCCCGCGACACCGAAACCGGGCATACCGTAGCGACCCAGCAACCAGAACCCGATATGTGCGTGCGATGTGGTGGTCATGGTACGCAGAGCGTAGGGTCCCAGAATGCGAACCATGGCCGTCAGTCCGAACTGCCGGGCTATGCGTAAAGAGGACGATTCAGCCTGCTCCACATCGCCTTTCTTCAGGTAAGCCGTGATACTTTTTTCGGCTTCTCCGATGCCGGGGTAGGCCTCCGGCAGCCTGGCCAGAAAGGAGTCGGAAACACTCTGCTCATAGGCGGCGGCAGAAGCCACAACCTGAATTCTGGCCAGTTCCCTATCGGCCGGGTCGACAAGACCCATCAAACCCCAGCGAGCCAGTAATTCCAGGGGCGCATGTAGGGTAAAATTGGTCAGCCTGTTTTCCAGCGGTTGGGCAATGGCATTACCCGCGACCTGGAATAACCGGGCGTCAGATAGGGTAGCCAGGCCCCTGCTTCGATAGGCCTCGGCCGCCGACGCCGGATCGATACCGGTAAGCTTGGGTGCTTCAAGTTGCGGTGCGGGCAGAAAAGGTTCTGCCATTATTTCAGATCCGACGAGCGTTAAACCGACCATACCTTTAAGAAATTGTCGCCGGTTCGAAACATCATGAACCAAGCTTTCCTCCACAGATCGAAACTACCCTAAACTCCTTGGTCGCCGGGACACATCGATTGGGTGCGAAAAATGCCGCAACCTTGCCAAACCCCGTTAAGGAGTAGAAGACGCGGTTCTTTCCCATGTATCGGCAGCTGTTCCGGTTAAAATAGCCGTAGGGTGAATGTTCACTTGGGGAGTAGGTATGGTCAGGCCGAAATTTTGCCCGTTTTGCCAGGATCTCGGGCTCCTTCCCTGGTATAACGCCGATACACCGGGACCTATCAACGGTCTTGTCGATATGATCAGCGATTTCGGTAAAGCCTGGTGGCAATTGGGGAAGTTGGCAACGCATCCCCTACAGGGCAAGAAAGCTGAACCGGAAACTTTTGCACGAATTTCCAATTTGCGCTGTCGGCATTGTGACCGCTTCGCTCTCATCTGCGGTCATTGTGGTAAAACCTTCGGTATTCAGTCACCCAAAAAAAGAAAAACACGGCTCACCTGCCCACATTGCCGGCAAAAGAATCAGATAGATGTTTAAACAGGTAAACGAGCGACCCTGGATGCTCCTCCTGCAGGCTTGCTCTGTCTGCCTGGAAACCGAAATCATTCGGTTAAACCCCGCCGCGGACCGGAGCCGGGTTCATTCTATCACCAAAACTAAATTCTTCATCTGGTCCTTTTTTTCCTTGCGAACCCGTATTATTTAGATTGCTGTCAATTCCCCTCTACTTAATTAAATCAACGGCCGCGTGAGACGATCTTCGAATTCTTTACAACAGAAACGCGCCGTGGAAGACGATGATCAGGCCTTCTGGTAATTCTGTACACCCATGCATAGGAAACAAACTTAGCAAGCGCAACTATTACCGCCGGCTAAATGTGATTTAGCTCACGAAATCATCATACAAAAGCGATAAGAAAAACTGTTGGACAGGTCTTCGAAGTCGGCCTCTTCGACAACGGCCCCCGCCGAATCATTCACCTGGATTCCGGTACGCGGATTTACGAAAGTGAGTCCCGGCGTCACCGGTCTGTCTGTCACGATCAGGCCTCTTTGTCCGGTCGCCCACACCTTCCGGCCTGCCGCCGGCCTATCTGTATTTGAGGAGAGCTCCCATGAACAATCGCGCCCAACTAATTGTCATTAAGCGAGGTAACTGGAATCTATACGAAAGCCTATGGTCGGCGGATGTTCTGCCCTACGAACTTTTCTGGGGACCGGAACACGCGACTACTTTTATTGAATCACAACATGGCGTAACCAGGGATGCATGGTTGCGCCCCTCGCTGGTTACCGGCGGTGCGCTGTTGGATTTGGACACTCGAGAACTCATTTTCTTCGGCAACAGTCGCAATCTTCGTTGCGATATTCCGCTACGTCGCACCTTCTTCAAATTGATGCAGCCTCATTGGCAGAATTGGACCTTGCGTTGGGCCCATGAGGGACTGGCAGATTTCGCCGACCACGTGGGTTATCCACGTGAAAGAATCATCGACGGGCATGTAGATCGGCCTCATTTGGACTTGTCCTCCACCCACCTTTTAGGTTGGGTTGACCTGGTCGGCAGCATCAAAGAAGAAGACGGACGCATGCGCATTTTCCCCCTGGACGGTCATGCGGAACCGCTTTTGATAGCAGGCCCGCGTTTACTCTACGAGGCGCGTAGACGCGGTGGCGAGCGAAAATTAGACCTTCAAGAGCATACCGATTGTTTCCCGTTAGAAGGCTTTCATCTGGATGTAGCAAGCAGAACACTCACCTTTTGGACGGGGCCCGAGGCGCCGGGTCTGCGTGAGCGTATTGCAGAGCGTTGGCCCGATTGGAGCGTGGTTTGGGCTCGCGATCGTTATGAGACGCAATTGGATGCCGCCGACGGTACATTGCACCTGCCCGAGCGCACCGAAATGGACATGATTGAACAATTGGAAGGTTATCTACTGGCAGGTAACATGCGGGAGGGTTTAACCAATCTAAACCGCCGTCAACTGGCGGAGTTGGATTGCCCGGAACTGTCCCAAGAAGAACGCTGTCGGCGGTACTATCCCGAGAACAAGCTCAAAACTGCATGATTGAAGACACCTCGCACCGACTGTCGTGGGTTCCGGGGCGGCCGGTGTGAGTCCCTTTCCGTTTAGTTTCCGATTCCGAAGGTGGTTCAAGATCTCTTTCCTCAATAGTTCCGGACTCGTCGGCCGGGCATTCCCGCATATCGCTGAATAGTGCTTCAACTTGATTGTCAATTGCCAAACGGGCGCGGGTAATGCTAAGTTAACGGGTTTGTCGAGACAGGAGGAAGAACGCTTGAAATCTCTTCTGCTTCCCTGGACCGGCCTACCGGAACTGGTCCGCCACACATTGGGTACTTTCGAGACTTTACTGGGCGACAACATGATGCGCCTGGTCCTTGCCATCGTCAGTGTGATCGTGTTCTGGCACATCTATGTACCGATCCACGAATTGTTACATGTAGCCGCCTGCCTGATGGGCGGGGGCACCGTCGAAACTCTCGCTTTGAAACCACAGTACGGCGGTACGATCCTGCAACATGTATTTCCTTTTATCGTCTCCGAGTCGGATTACGCGGGCCAATTGACCGGGTTCACCACGCCCAACGATTTTGTCTATGCCTTTGTCGATTTCCTGCCCTATTCGCTCAGCTTATTCGGCGTTGCTTTAATGGAGTGGGTTAGGCGCGGTAAGCGATTGTGGGCATTCGGACCGGCTGTAGTTTTGACCTATGTACCGTTGATGTCCATTACCGGCGACTATTACGAGGCCGTATCGCTGGTCACCACACGGATCGCCCAGGCATGGGATGCAAGCCTGCCGACCGGTGTGTTGATCAGCGATGATTTATTTGCCTCCATCGGACAGTTATCCAAGGCGGGCCGGCTTTCCGGGCCTGTCGTACTCCTCCTGGTTACGGGCGTGGCGGCGGCGGCCTGGCTTGCGCTTGTAACCTTGTCCCTGCAACGGCTTGTCGCGGAACGCATGTTCGGCGAATTGACGTTGGGGGATGTTGACCCCATCCCGGAGGGCGCGGCCCAACCGGGCTGACCCCCTCATTCATACTTTCGGCCGTCGAGCCGATTGGAATCTTAGCGAGATTGCTACCGTCGCGCGGTTTGACGCGCGGTGAGAATAAAGAGGAAGAGGCGCAATGGCAGAAGCACTTACCATACTTTCAGAAGAAGAACAGATGCTTTACGACTCGGTGTTCGAGTTCGCCGAGGAGACCATCAAACCTCGTCGCATGGAAATGGACGAGAACCAGAAGATGGACCCCGAACTGATCAAGAGTTTCTTCGAGAACGACTACATGGGCATCGAGATTCCCGATGAATACGGCGGCTTGGGCGCCGATTTCTTCAGCTCCATCCTGGTTATCGAGGCGCTTTCCCGCGTGGACGCCAGCTGCGGGGTGATGGTGGATGTCCAAAACACCCTGGTGATCAACGCCTTGAAGAACTGGGGCAGCGACTATATCAAGGAAACCTATTTCCCGCAGCTTGCCGGAAGTAAAATCGGCGCCTACTGCCTGTCGGAACCCTCTTCCGGTTCCGATGCCTTTGCCATGAAAACCACGGCAAAGGACATGGGCGACCACTTCGTGCTCAACGGCAGCAAACTGTGGATCACCAACGGCAAGGAAGCGGAAATCTTCATCATTTTCGCGAACGTGGCGCCGGAAAAGGGTTATAAGGGCATTACAGCCTTCATCGCCGAGGCCGGTTTCGAGGGTTTCCAAAAGGGCCGCAAGGAAGACAAGCTTGGCATCCGCGCCTCGTCTACCCTTGAGCTGTCCTTCGACAACCTCAAAATTCCCCGCGAGAACGTGCTGGGCGAGATCGGTAAGGGTTATAAGGTCTCCATCGAAACCCTGAACGAGGGTCGCATCGGCATCGGCGCCCAGATGGTGGGCGTGGCGCGCGGCGCTTTGGACGCGGCAATTGCCTACGCTAAAGAACGCGTACAGTTCGGCAAGCCCATTGCCTCCTTCCAGGCCGTACAACACGAAATCGCCAAGCTGGAATGCGAATGGGAAGCGGCCCGCCTGCTGGTTTATAACGCGGCCAGATTGAAGGATGCGGGCCGGCCGTTCATCAAAGAAGCGGCAATCGCCAAATACGTGACCTCGGAAGCGGCCAATAGAATTGCGACACGTGCGTTGGAACTGTTCGGCGGATATGGTTTCTCCAAAGAATACCCCGCGGAGAAATACTTCCGCGACGCCAAGATCGGGCAGATCTATGAGGGAACCTCCTTCATGCAGTTGAACACCATTGCCAAAATGGTGTTGGCGGATTAAGAAACCCTGCTTGCTTCAAAAAGCCCGTTCACATTCAGTGGACGGGCTTTTTTTATGCATGAAAGCCGGTCGCCGCGCCGTAAATCAAGCAGGGCCAGGGATGATGTGAATCACAATTAGCGGGGTTTTTTGTGGAGGAAAGTGGGGATGATAGTACCTTAAGAGGGTCAAAACGGGTCAATAAACGGGCTGAAAAACGATTAAGACAGGCGCTGTGGTAGTATAAAAGATATCTTGACATTGCTAGATAGACTTATTAAAGTTGGTAGTATGTGTTACAGTATCGGGAACACGTCCTGAAAAGGAGCGACATATGAGCTTCCGATCGGTTCGGCCGCGAATGATGATTTTACTGATGAGTCTTTTGACGCCGTTGGCTTGGAGTCAGGTCCAGGTAGAAGAACACTGGTCCGCTTATGATTATCCAAAAACCATCCCCGAGGGGGTGAAGTACCACATTATCGAAGACGGCGACACCTTGTGGGATCTTGCCGGCCGTTACTTGAGCGACCCTCTACTGTGGCCGCAAATCTACCAGGCGAACGACTACATCAAAGACCCTAATCTCATCTATCCGGGCGACCCGCTGATTTTGGACGTAGGCGTGGTGGTAGACGACACCACCATCGGCGAGAGCGTGACCGCCTCCGAAGACCCCACCGGCGCTGAACCCGGCGACACCGCTCCCGCCGGCGAGACCGACGAATTTGCCGAATTGGAAGAATTCGAAGAAGCCGGCGAAGACATGACGGATCTCGACGCTGAGGAAGGTCAGGCCGAAGAGGTCGGCGATGTTTCCGAGGTCACCGATTACGATTTAGACTCCTCCGAATTCGTCATCCTGCCCGCCGGCGACCGCTCCGACATGGAATGCTGCACCTATTTGGAACCGATTTCCTCCGCAAGCGAGAAGGTACATCCCAACGCTCCCCGCGTTTTCGGCGGCGAAACCAAGGATAAAACCTCTTTCTCAGAAGGTGACGTGGTTTATATCAACCAGGGATCGAACCACGGCATTGCACCAGGCGCCATGTTCAGCACTCGCCGCCGCATGGTCGATGTCTACTATCCCTCCGATGCAATGCAACGCAATATCTTGGGCGCGGCCGTGGATCAGACCGGCATCGTCAAGATCGTCGCCGTGCAGGACGAAAATGCGACCGCGTTGATTACCGCCAGTTGTTTCGAAGTTGCCTTCGGCGATTTCCTGATTCCCTACGAGCAGGAACCTATCCCCTTGATCACCGAAATCCCGGATGTGGACCGTTTCAAGGAATTCAGGAAATCGGGTTCCGGTCTCATCGTCAATTCCGAAGACGGCTTGGGTGCATTCGGTAAGGGTCACCTGGCCATCATCGATTTGGGCACCGAGGCCAGCAACATTGCTCCCGGCGATCTTTTCATCATCTACCGCGACAATCCCCAAAACAATCCCAGGGCGGGCCTCAACCTTCCGGACATCTACCTGGGCCACGGCGTGGCGCTGAAAACCATGGACACGTCGACCGTGATGAAGGTTATCAGCGGTTTTCAAGAAATGCGTGTCGGTGATAGGGTGGTCCCTTATATAGGAAGTGAAATGGGTGAATAGGTTCACGGACCACCCACTCTTTTCTCCATCAAACCGGCACTTGACACGGCCGTGGAATTATGAATGTGTCCAGCCTTACTCCCGACCTACGATTTTCATATTCCCGCGTCCTCATTCAACCTTGGGTATCTTGACTTACATATAAGTTTCTCCCTATAATGGCGTGTCCGATTGTTTGGTGGTGAGGGCAGCATGACTGACAGCATAAATGACGCAATTTTGATTATGACCTCTGTTGGCTCGGAGCAACAGGCGATTACTATTGCGGAAGAACTGGTTCAGCAGGAGTTGGCTTCTTGTGTCAACATCATGCCGACCATGCGTTCCATTTACCGTTTTAATGGAAAGGTTTTCGATGATGAAGAGAACTTCCTCATGATCAAGACCACGGCCGATTTGTTTAAAGACGTATCCGTGGTTATACACCAGATGCACACTTACGAAATTCCCGAGATCATGGGAATCAATATCCGCCATTGTCCCCCAGATTTCCTGGCTTGGGTCAATCAAAGCGTCCATCCCGTCCCGGGAATGGCCGACGACGGTGAAGGCTAGGCGACATCCCCGGTTCCACATCGATCTTGGGTAACCATGTCTTCCAAGATAATTGCGTTTGCAACCACATCTTTAGTGGTAAGCCGGTCTTTTTTTGGCGATAATAGGCAAGCTTTACTATCCCTCCTATTGTGAGGCGGATTCAAAGACACAATGCCACAAACGACCGACGTACTCAAACTGAACGGGCCCACTCAACTAACCGTGATGCGCATTGCCATCATTCCGTTGGTAATTGTGTTCAACTATATGTCTCCGCCGTGGTCCACCTGGGTTTCGCTCGGCGTATTCCTTCTGGCCTCGCTTACGGATTGGTTGGACGGATACCTGGCCCGTAAACGAAATCAGATCACTACTTTCGGCAAGTTGTTGGATCCCCTGGCCGACAAATTGCTCGTGCTGACCGCCTTTCTGGTCATTCTGGAACGGCAGCACATCGAGGCCTGGGTCGCCATCTTCATGATCGGCCGCGAAATGGGCGTCACCGGCCTCCGGGCTTTTCTGGCGGCCGAACGCATTGTTCTTCCCGCCGGCGCCTTGGGGAAGTGGAAGATGGTTCTCCAGATCATCGCGCTTTCCAGCTTGTTTGTGGCGGGTGAGCATCCTTATTTTCTGATCGTCGGCCGATACGTCTTGTATGTGGCTCTGGTTTTCTCCCTTGTTTCCGCATACTTCTACATCACTCGATTCTGGAACCTGCTTGGAGAAAAAATTCTGGCCGAGCAAAAACAATCCGGGAAAGGTGCCGATGACCACTCATTCTAGCGGACTGCATCTGCGCAAAGTTTTTTTTACCGGTATCTTCTTTCTAATTCCCATCGGCATTACCTGGTGGGTGCTCACGGTCCTGGTGGACAAGGTACAGGGTTACGCTCGGCCCCTGGTTGAAATGGTCGTCAATCGCTTTGCCGTGGACATGGTAGCGCCCGACTGGCTGATGACCGTGGTGTCGTTGGCGCTGGTCACCATCTTCGTCATCCTGATCGGTTGGCTGGCCAATTTCTACCTGGGCACCAAGGTGCTTTCCCTGGTGGATAACATCATGCTGCGCCTGCCCGTGGTTCGTTTTATCTACGGCGGCACCAAGCAGATTATCGACGCCTTCTCGGTCCAGGCAGCCGGTTCTTTTAAACGGGTGGTCCTGTTGGAATATCCGCGACGCAATTGTTGGGTCCTTGGATTCGTGACCAATGAGCAGGTAGATCACTCACGGAAACTGTACAACCGCGACCTGATCGCCGTATTCGTCCCCAGCACGCCCAACCCCACGACCGGATTTCTGCTCTACCTGGACCCGTTCGATCTTTACCTGGTAGATCTGAAGGTGGATGAGGCCGTGAAATTGATCGTCAGCGCGGGCATGGTGGTGCCGCCTTCCGGCAAGAATCCGCCGCGGACCCTGGGCGAAGACCTGGGGCTGGAACCGCCGCAAGCGGAACATGATGAGGTGCTGGTGTCAACATCTTGAAACGGAACGTCTTGGGCTCCGGTTATCGCGATAGGAACCGAAAGCACCCGGGTTTTCGGTTTCAATGAACTCGAGCCGGCCGACCTGGAGATCGAATGTTAGGACCTGGTAACCCGACCACACAAACACCTGAACTGAGCCATGACTAGAGCCGCCGTGATCAAAAAGCGCCTGGAGGGCCTGCTCCACTTTATGGACGTGTCGGCCCCCGACCTGCACAACCGCTTCGAGCCCCTGGTCAAAGAGGCCGAAACGGAAGCGGAGTTGGAAGCCCTGGAACGTCGCATGCTGGAGGCTTTGAAACCCCGCGGGGGCCGTGAGGAACCGTGCTAAGATGAACCGGGCAAGGAGGCGGCGGGCGAAAAGGGGTTGTAGACGGTAATGAAACTCATTCCCATCACTCAAGAGCACCATCTTTTGATTACCCGCCTGTACGCGCTCTATCTTCACGACCTCAGCGAATTCGGCGACGGCTATCACCTGGATGAACAGGGTCAATGGCAACCCGACTATTTGCCCTACTGGCTGGATGCCGATCAGCCCGTACATCCCCTGCTGCTTCAAGACAAGGGTCGGTACGTGGGTTTTGCTTTTGTGGGAGAGAAACCCTTTCCCTACATGAACCGGGAGCGAGATTACAGGCTGTCCGAATTCTTCATAGCCCGGCCCTACCGCCGGGAGGGTTTGGGACGCGCGGCCGCCTTCGCGGTATTCGATCGCTTTCCCGGCGTCTGGGAAGTGGTGGAACTACCGGGCAACAAGCCCGCCGTTGGCTTCTGGCAAAAAACCATCGACGCCTACACAAGCGGAAACTATCGCGAAACCATGGAAGAAGACGGCCTGACCCAGGTTTTCAAATCTGTAGCGTGAACAAGCCCGGGGGTTGCTTGATCCAGGTCGGGACTTTTGCATTGAAGTTATAAAAGCGTGCTTACGATCGTGCCCCGGGTTTGTTCGCGAGGGGGAACCTTGATCTGGGGCATTGTTGATGGATGGACCGAAGGCGTAGGCTACCGCAAAGCTGATGGAATCGGCGGGGATCGCCTTCGGAATCAAGAACAGTTCAGGCGTTCGCAACAGGTCCCCCCGGCGC
>JASJCB010000087.1 GCA_030066195.1 Acidobacteriota bacterium | reverse complement strand
GGGGGTGAAATCAACGGTTTTTAGGGGTATGTCGCGTGCATAGGGGGTGAAATCAACGGTTTTTAGGGGTATGTCGCGTGCATAGGGGGTGAAATCAACGGTTTTTAGGGGTATGTCGCGTGTCACCACTTGTGTTATTCGCGGTCGCTTTCTCTTCTGGTTTTTATTCTCTAACTCTTCTTTCGCCTCACTTCGCGTGGCGCGAATTTCGACTTGCATGCACGCAGGATGCGTGCGCGCCCAGGGTTTTCGCCTCACTTCGCGTGGCGCGAATTTCGACTTGCATGCACGCAGGATGCGTGCGCGCCCAGGGTTTTCGCCTCGCCTCGCCCGGGGGGCGATTCTCGGCTTGCGTGTGGGCCCGGGGTTAGAGGTCTAATTGGATCGGGGCTTTGCCCTCGCTCGCGTTTACCTTGTTCTTGTGGTACGTCATGAAGGCGTTGTAGGCCGCCGTGTCGGGCGCTACGTCGGTGTAGCTGAGCACGCGCATGCTCAGGCTGACCGTGGCGCGGACCACGCTCAGGTTGTAGTCGTAGAACTCCTCGTCTACCGAGACGCTTTCGATTTGGACCGGGGCGATGCGGTTGTTGCCCCACCAGAAGAGGATTTGCGGCGCCAGCGGCGGCGCGACTTCCATGGTTCCCGCTTTCAACAGGTTCACATTGTTTTCAATGGTGGCCGTGTCCGGGTAGGCCAGCAGTTCCAGGGTGCAGAGTTCGGGGTAGATGCCTTCCGGGTCGATCACCTTGGTGGGCGAGCCGCTGCCGTCCGCGGGGCCCGGTATCATGGCGTCCTCATCGGTGGCGTCCAGGTGGACTTGCACGTCGTATTTTTCGACAGGCGCCCCTGTAAAGCGAACCGCGTAGGAGCGATTACCCGGTTCGCCGCCCTGCATCTGCGGTTGCAATGAACGTTTGAGCGTCTCCGGGTTGTATTGGAAGCGAATGGTTTGCTGAACCATCTTGGTGTTGGGGTCCAGGATCACCAGGGCGCCGGGTTTTTCGGAGATGATGGTCATGATTTGCCTCCACGGTCAAAGGGCACGGGCGGCGCCGGGGTGTTGATGCGGCTGTAGAGGTCGCGGGCGATTTGGGCGCCGACCTTGTGAACCCCGGCCCCTTGCGGCACTTCCAGGCTGACGTCGTCCAGGTTCAGGCTTTCGCGGCCGTGCATCCAGCGGCGCGGGCCTTGCAAAAAGAACAGCCGGTTCAGCTCCCGTTCGATCGCCCCTTGCAGAAACTCGCGGTCGCGCAGTTCCAGGCCTTCCAGCACCAGTTCGTCCACGTTCAGTTCCAGTTTCATGTCCACCCCTTGATCTCGCTGGTGGTCAGCGGTTTTTCCAGTTTCTTGTATTCGTTCTTGGTTGCTTCCAGCATGTGTTTCATGGTCACGGGCGAATGGTCGCGCGCGGCCAGGAAGGCGGCGGACATGGCGATGTTGCGGATGTTGCCACCCGCTACGTTCAAACGGGCCAACATTTCCGGTTTCAGTCCGCGGGTAGGGGTGCCTTCCGGGAAGATGCGCTGCCAGATTTTAACTCTTGTTTCGCGGTCGGGGAAGGGGAAGTCGATGGTAAAGCGCAGGCGGCGCAGGAAGGCTTCGTCCAGCGCGTCCTTCAGGTTGGAGGTCAGAATGGCCAGGCCCCGGAAGGCTTCCATGCGTTGCAGGAGGTAACTGACCTCGATATTGGCGTAGCGGTCGTGGCTGTCCTTGACATCGCTGCGTTTGCCGAAGAGCGAGTCGGCCTCGTCGAACAGCAGGATGGAACCGCCGGTTTCGGCGGCGTCGAAGATACGGCGCAGGTTCTTTTCGGTCTCGCCGATGTACTTGCTGATCAGCGAGGAGAGGTCGATGCGGTAGAGATCCATATCAAGCGTGGCGGCCAGAACCTCGGCGGCCATGGTTTTACCGGTGCCGCTGGGTCCGGCGAACAGGGCGCTGATGCCCAGGCCGCGCTTGCTGCGCGAGGCAAAACCCCAGTTGTGGTAGACCTGGGCGCGGTGATTGATCTGGTCCACCACGCGGTGCAAGGTTGCTTTTTGATCGGCAGGCAGGACCAGGTGCTCCCAGTCGGCATCCGCCTCGATACGCTGGGCCAGGTCGTCCAGCCTTGGTCGCGCCTGCATGCGAGCCGTATCCCAGAGGGCCCGGAACAGTTCCGGCGGTTCCTCGCCCTCCGGCGCGGCGTCGCGCATGCCCAGGGCGCCGGCGCAGACGCCGCGAATGGTCTCGGCGGTCATGTTGAAGGTCACCGCCAGGTTCATCAGGTCACCCTTACCCAGATCGTCGCGTTCGCCCAAAATCGAGTGCCATAGGGCGTGTTGTTCTTCCATGCGCGGCAGGTCGATGTCGTAGGACAGCAGCGGGCGATGCTTCTGGGGATAGCGGTCGGCAGAAGCCAGGAAGAGGAAGCCGGGCAGGTTCTCGATGAAGCGGTCGATGATGTTGTTGCGATTGGCATCGGGCGGGCCGCCGCTGCTCATCTCCAACATCAGCGCGGCCTCGCTGAGAATGGACTCGCGATGCCAACGGCGGATGACCAGTTCCATTTCGCGAGGGTCGTGCGGCAGGCTGCCGGCATCGATGATGTACAGGCTCAAACCCAGTTGCCGGCAAATGGCCCGGGCCACGCCGCGCGTGGTGCCGATGGAGGAACCGCAGAGTTGGACCACGGGCACCGCGGGAAAGTCGAAGGTTTTGGACCAGGCGGCAGCAATCGTCAGGACCAGTTGTTCGTGGTCTTGCAAGAGCCCCTCGGCGCCGCTGACGGGACGGACGAGGCCCAGTAGTTTCTGATCCATATGGGAAACGCCCACCAAATAGTTGAGCACGCGTTCGTCGATGCGAATGGGGCTGCCGGTGAGACTGGGTGTGTCTCTGAAGATGAGCAGGTTCCAACGGCGCAGCGGGCCCTCCGGCGACAGGGCCGACCAATGGCTCCCCGGCAGTACGGCCAGAGCCAGGCTGAAGGTGGGGAAGGGATTGTGGGGATCGCCGTGGGCTTGAGCGAACATTTTAGCAAAGCCGCCGTCCAATTCGATGCCGGCCGCCCAGATCAACAGATCGCGCTCGAAGGGAGAAAGGGCAAACATGCGAACCACGTGCTCCAACGACGGCAGCAACTCGAAAGGCCAGGCCTCCAGACGTCGATCATAAGCTTCTTCGGGATCGGGAGCATCGCCCTGCTTGGAGACATAGGCTTCCAATTGCCCGCGATAGTCGGCCACGCTCTGGGTGAGGAAGGCCTGGTTCATGGCATCCCATTTGGGGATGGTTGCATTGGTCGTCATGCGATGGTCACCTTTAGCTTTTGGTTGAACCGGGGCGGGGATTGACTGAAGTCGACCAGGCGGCTGTCGATGCCGTTGACGCGCAGGCGCAGATAGTAGTCGCCGGGTTCGGGCGTATCGAGCACGAAGCGGGGCTGGTCGGTGGTCTTCTTCAGGATCTCTTCGAGGCGGGCGAAGCGGCTGCCCACCAGCAAATAGGCGTGCTGAGCCGGGTTGATGCCGGGTTCGCAGGTCAGTTGGATGGTCGTCTTGCCGTCCGCCGTTTGCGGTTCCTGGACACTGTCGGCCACGATCCGACAGGCCAGGGCGAAGATCAGGGCATTGGTTTCCATTTCGATACCATCCTGATCCATACGCAGCCAGACGCGGTAGCGGCCGCAGGGACCGACGTTTTGGGGCAGGGTAAACAGCACGCGATCGGGCGAGGATTCGTCGGGCGCCATGCTGATGGGGTCGGCATTGTCCGGCGGGTCCAGGATGACGCGTAGATTCTCCCCGCTCAGGCCGTTGCCCTCCAGCATCACCTGGTCGCCGATTTCCCCGCGGTCCTGACCATTGGGAAAGCGAACACCATGGAGGGCGGGCCATGCGGCGCCGGGCATGGTTGCCGTTTGCGGTTCCTGATAGCTGGGCAGGCCGGCTTCCAGTTCGCGTTCGCCGGAAATGAGCACGACCGAAACCTTGTAAACCATGGACACCCGGAAGCCGGTGCTGGCGGAGGTCCAGAACTTGGATAATTCTTCCAGGGGCAGGAATTGGGGCACCACGGTGATCAGGCCGGCGTCCTTGAAAAGGTCGTTATCCTCCACGGCCAGTTGCAGTTCGTCCACGGCCAGGCGGGGGTTGTCGTGCATGATGTCCATGGCCTTGCCGATGAGCTCGTGGCCCTTTACATCGTCGTCGCCCTCGCCGTAGGCGGTGACCAGGTAATAGAGATCCAGGGCCACGGGCGGTTTGCCGTTTTCACCGGCGCGGCCCAAGGCGGGGTCGCTCATATTTCGCCAGGTGGGGTTGGGCAGGAACTGGTAGAGGTAGATATTGAGTTGGTTGGCCTTGACGCCCTCGCGCGCCTTGTCCAGCGGCTTGGTGGTGACCTTGACGTCGCTGAAGACTCTGGGCAGGCCGTAATCCACATCGCTGAGCAGGTTGCGCAGGGCGGCGGTCACGGTGGCGATGGCCTTGTAGTTACTCATTGGAGCCCCGCTTCAAGTAGTCTTCCAGGGTCATGCGGGGTTTGGGCAGGCCCGGGCGGCGGTAGGGGCCCAGGGGTTTTCGGGGCTTTGCCGGGCGTACCTCGATGCGACCGATGTTGATTTTGAGGGTGGTGGGTCCCGTATCCCTGGCTCGGCGGCGGGAGGTTTTGTCGGCGTCTCCCGGCATCGGGAAGGGGATCAGACCGGGTGTGCTCTCGCCGCTTTCCGCGCTTTCGGGTGTTTGAGGCGGCGGAACGAACTCGTCCAGGGCTTCTTGAGGAAAACCCGGCGATTCGGGTTCTTCCCTGGGTTCGGGCGGCGGGAAGCGGGCGGGCTCTTCTTCGGCGGCCGGCTGATCGGGCGGGGTGAAGAATTCGGGTTCGCCGGGCGCCGCTTCCGGTTTCCCTCGGGGCGGTGATTCCAGTTGCCTGGCGGCCGGTTCCAGGGGCACGGGTTCGCTTTGAACGTTCGGCGGCGGGACGGTTTCCCGTTGCTCCGTTCGTGTGGGCGGAGGAGGCTCGGCAGCCGGTTGAGGAGGCGCGTTCCTCTCTTCGGCCTGGATGGGCGGCGGAGCGGGAGCGATGTCGGGGACCGGCGGCTGAATCCGGGCGGCGGGCAGGTCGGTTGCAGAAGGACTGTCGGTAGTCGGCTCCAGCGGCGGGGGCGCGCCCGGCAGATTCAACTCGACAGCGGGTTGAGGAGATGCCGGCGGGGCCGCCTTGCGCTGGATGGGCGCTGCCTCGGAAGCTTTGGTTTGAACGGGGGCAGCGGGACTTGGGCGCGTGGTCTTCGACGTCCCGGTCAGTTGATCGCCCTGCCGTTTTTCGGCGGGTCGATCCACATGCGGCAAGGTTTCTTCGGCGAGGTCCTCGGATCGGGGCATGCTCGAAACCGTTTCAAGATCAGCGGGCGCCCGCCGAACGGGAGTCGTTTCGGGTTTTGTATCTTTTATGACCGGAGGCGGCGGGAACCGATCGGGGGTGGACTCCAAGGGCTCGGACAAATGGCCGGGTTCCATTTCGGCTTGAACGGGCTGCCGGGGCGACGCCGTGATCGGTGGTACCGGTCTTTCGCCCTGCTTCGCCCCCTTGTCGGCTTTCGCCGGCATTGTATCCGATATCTTCGGAGCCGGCCGCGTTTCGCCTTTTTCAAAACCCGTTTGATCGGAAGCCGAAGCCCTGGTCGCGGGTTGTTCGGGATCCCCGGCCGGCATACCCTGCTCGGTCTGCTCGGTTGCCTTGACGGGAGATGTTTCTTTAGTCGTAGGCGTCAAGGGCGGCGGATAGATTGCCGACTCGGATTCCTCCGACGATCGGGCAGCTTTGCGCTGCATCGGGGAACGTGCGCTTTCAAGGGTTTCCGGGTCGGGCGGTATAGCGGGCGTTGAAGGAGGCTTTTCGGAAACGTCCCTTTCCTTCACGCGGAACTCGGGCAATTGCAGTGCGCCTACGGCTGCATCCAAGGCGGTCGTCGGGGTGTCGCCGGGGCCGGCGTCCACTCCCCTGCCCTCTTCTGTCTTGCCTTCGGGCGCCGCCTCATTGATTCCAGTTCCGGGCTTTCCGGGAGTCGCGTCGGCCTTGCGTTGTGTGACATCTGACGGAAAACCGGGCATCGGCCGGGTTTCATCGGCGGAGGGTTCGGGCGATCGGTAGGTCGTGGTGTCGGTCGGTTCGAAAGATACTTTTTGCGCACGATCGGCCTGTTCGGCGGAGGATGTTGGTCTCCGTCGAGCCGGCGGTTCGTCGGCAAGCGGCGGCGGATATCCATCGGTCAGGGTTTCATTCAACAGTCCCCCCGGCGTCTCCAACGAATGCTCGGGGTACTCCGGCCGATCGACCGGGCTGTCCTCAATGGGCGGCACTTGGGCTTTGCGCTGAATGGGCAAGGGCCCGGAAGTCTCATCCGGATCGGGCTCGACCCGTGCCGGCGGCCGCTTACCATCGACCTCCCATTCGATGCGTGTTTTCCCATCGGCCTGAGCCGGGCGAGTGGATGACCCCTCGACGGTTTCTCCCTGGATGACATCCTGGTTTTCGGGTAGCGTCTCGATGGTTTGTGTTTCACCCGTTTCTTTCATTTGAAGCGGCTGAGGCCGGCCCATGGCGCTAATCGATTGTTCCCGGCCTACCGTCGTTGGATCTTGCGTTTGCTCCTCGGTGGGTTCAATGATCTCCGGGGGACTTCCAAGCCGCGCTGCCTCAGGAGCTTCCCCGCCTATCGCCGCCGAGGGCGATTCTGTTTCCGGGAGGCGTTGTATGGGAAGTGTTCGCGGATCACCGGGCTGTTCCATGGATTCGGTTTCCGACACATCGGCTTCCGCCCCGATCCCTTCTTTGTCGCTCGTGGCATCGGCATGAGGTTTGAGCGACGACATCTGAGTTCCCGTGTCTTCGAGTTGAACCGATTGCGGGATCTTCTCAGACGCCGGAGTAGCGTCACTGTCCGCGAATAATTGCGATGTCTTCTTTTGTAAAGGCAGCGGGGCCGGGAACTCCGGACCTTGCTGTTCGTACAAGGATTCGACGGCGTCGACGGGGGTCGACTTCTCTGCCGGCGGCTCTGCTGAAGATGCATCTTTGACGGTCGGTCGCTCTGCTTCGATGACGACATCGTCGGCTACAGCGGGTGCGGCGGTTTTGCGTTGCAACGGCGAATCATCAGTATCGGCTACCGATTCGTCGGTAACGGTATTCTCACTTTTCTCTCCGTGGTCTTCGGGGATCTCGTTTGGAATGACGCCATGCTCCGCTGTTTCGGAATCGAGCACCGGCTTTCGTTGTACGGGCAGATTGACAGGCCGACGCCCGGAGACCTCTCCCCTAACCTCACTCGGGACGAGGGATTCTTCCCCGGTCACCCCCGCATCTTGCGGGCTTTCCAAAACTTCCGAAGTTTCGACACCACCGGCCCGGCTCAAACCCTCGCCTCTAACAGGTTCAAATACCCTGGGCGCGCCCGCATCCTGCGGGCTTTCCAAAACTTTCGAAGTTTCGACACCACCGGTCCGGCTCGATTCCTCGCTTCTAACAGGTTCAACTACCCTGGGCGCGCCCGCATCCTGCGGGCTTTTCAAAACCTTCGAAGTTTCGACACCACCGGTCCGGCTCGATTCCTCGCTTCTAACAGGTTCAACTACTTTCGACTCGGCTTCTGCAATCTCAGAGGTGGAATCACCCTTCCGCTGCAAAGGCGGGGAAACAATTGCCCCGTCGATCTGATCATACCCCTCACTTGCAGCGAGAGATTCTTCCCTGGGCGCGCCCGCATCCCGCGGGCTTTCCAAAACCTTCGAAGTTTCGACACCACCGGTCCGGCTTGAATCATCCGCTCCTAAAGACTCAACAACTTCCGCCCCGGCTTCTGTTATCTCAAAAGAAGAATCAGCCTTCCGCTGCAAAGGCGGGGAAACAATTGCCCCGTCGATCCGATCATCCCCCTCACTTGGAGCGAGAGATTCCTCCCTGGGCGCGCCCGCATCCTGCGGGCTTTTCAAAACGTTCGAAGTTTCGACAACACCGGTCCGGCTCGATTCATCCGCTCCTAAAAGCTCAACTACTTCCGCCCCGGCTTCTGCACTCTCAAAAGAAGAATCAGCCTTCCGCTGCAAAGGCGGCGGAACGATTGACCCATCGGTCTGATCATCCCCCTCATCAGAGGTAAGAGCCTCTTCCCCGGTCACCCCCGCATCCTGCAGGCTTTCCAAAACCTTCGAAGCATCAACACTTCCGGTCCGGCTTGGAACTTCGCCTCTACCAGGTTCAACTACTTCCGACTCGGCTTCTGCACTCTCAAAAGAAGAATCAGCCTTCCGCTGCAAAGGCGGCGGAACGATTGACCCGTCGACCTGATCATACCCCTCAGCCGGAGCAAGCGCCTCTTCCCTGGGCGCGCCCGCATCCTGCGGGCTTTTCAAAACGTTCGAAGTTTCGACACTACCGGTCCGGCTTGAATCATCCGCTCCTAAAGGCTCAACAACTTCCGACTCAGCTTCTGCAATCTCAAGAGATGAATCAGCCTTCCGCTGCAAAGGCGGCGGAACGATTGACCCGTCGACCTGATCATACCCCTCAGCCGGAGCAAGCGCCTCTTCCCTGGGCGCGCCCGCATCCCGCGGGCTTTCCAAAACCTTCGAAGCTTCGACACTACCGGTCCGGCTTGAATCATCCGCTCCTAAAGGCTCAACAACTTCCGACTCGGCTTCTGCAATCTCAAGAGAAGAATCAGCCTTACGCTGCAAAGGCGGCGGAACGATTGCCCCGTCGTCCTGATCATCCCCCACAGCCGGAGCAAGTGCCTCTTCCCTGGGCGCGCCCGCATCCTGCGGGCTTTCCAAAACGTTCAAAGTTTCGACAACACCGGTCTGGCTCGATTCCTCGCTTCTTACAGGCTCAACTACTTCCAACTCGGCTTCTGCAATCTCAGAGGTGGAATCACCCTTCCGCTGCAAAGGCGGCGAAACGATTGCCCCGTCGTCCTGATCATCCCCCACAGCCGGAGCAAGCGCCTCTTCCCCGGTCACGCCCGCATCCCGCGGGCTTTTCACAACCTTCGAAGCTTCGACAGCACCGGTCCGGCTTGATACCTCGCTTCTTACAAATTCAGAAACTTCCGACTCAGCATCAGTAATCTCAAAAGAAGAATCAGTCTTCCGCTGCAAAGGCGGCGGAACGATTGCCCCGTCGGTCTGATCATCCCCCTCAGCAGAGGAAAGTGCCTCTTCCCCGGTCACGCCCGCATCCCGCGGGCTTTCCAAAACCTTCGAAGTATCGACAGCACCGATCCGGCTTGAATCATCCGCTCCTAAAGGCTCAACAACTTCCGACTCAGCATCAGTAATCTCAAAAGAAGAATCAGCCTTCCGCTGCAAAGGCGGCGGAACGATTGCCCCGTCGGTCTGATCATCCCCCTCAGCAGAGGAAAGTGCCTCTTCCCCGGTCACGCCCGCATCCTGCGGGCTTTCCAAAACCTTCGAAGCTTCGACAGCACCGATCCGGCTTGAATCATCCGCTCCTAAAGGCTCAACAACTTCCGCCCCGGCTTCAGCAATCTCAAGAGAAGAATCAGCCTTCCGTTGCAAAGGCGGCGGAACGATTGCCCCGTCGGTCTGATCATCCCCCACAGTCGGAGCAAGCGCCTCTTCCCCGGTCACCCCCGCATCCCGCGGGCTTTCCAAAACTTCCGAAGCTTCGACACTACCGGTCCGGCTTGAATCATCCGCTCCTAAAGGCTCAACAACTTCCGCCCCGGCTTCAGCAATCTCAAGAGAAGAATCAGCCTTACGCTGCAAAGGCGGCGGAACGATTGCCCCGTCGGTCTGATCATCCCCCACAGTCGGAGCAAGCGTTTCTCCCCTGGGCGCGCCCGCATCCTGCGGGCTTTCCAAAACCTCCGAAGCTTCGACACTACCGGTCCGGCTTGAATCATCCGCTCTTAAAGGCTCAACAACTTCCGACCCGGCTTCTGTAATCTCAAGAGAAGAATCAGCCTTCCGCTGCAAAGGCGGAGCAACGACTGACCCGTCGATCTGATCATACTCCTCACTCGGAGCGAGCGTATCTCCCCCGGTCACCCCCGCATCCTGCGAGCTTTCCAAAACCTCCGAAGCTTCGACAACACCGGTCCGGCTCGATTCCTCGCCTATAACAGGTTCAACACCTTCTGACTCGGTATCGGTAATCTCGGGGGCGGAATCAGTCTTCCGCTGCAACGGCAGAGAAATAGGCGATACATCCCGAGCGCGGGAGGCTTCTCCACGATCCTTCCTCTCAAAAGTTTCGGGCGAGTCATCATCCGGCGGGCTTTTCAGAGCATCCGAAGGACCGGTCGGACCTGAAGACAGATCGGGGTGGATATCCTTCGATTCCCCTTCAAGAATCCCAGGAGGAGACTCGGCCTTCCGCTGCACAGGAGAAGGGACGTCACCTTGATCAAAGGAAACCTCTCCTCTACCGCCCGCTTGTTCCGAAACACCGGAGACCCGCCGATCCTCCCGGCTTGCAACCAAGTCGTCCGGAATAGGGGGTGCAAAAGTCTCTTCCTCGGGAGCACCCGCACCAAGCGGGCTTTCCTGGGAGTCCGCTGATGTGGGAGAAACGGATCGGCTTGGAACCGCATCATCGCCGCCGCCGGCAACTTCCGGTTCTGTTTCCGGGATCTCAGGAGGAGAGACGGACTGCCTTTGCAACGGCGGAGGAACGACCGGCAGACCATGAGCAGAAGCAACCTTCCTATCTGCTTTTTTCACATCTCCATGGTCCGTGACTTCATCAGAGCCGGTCGATGCTAAAGCTTCATCCCCAAGCGCACCGGTATCCCGCGAACGTTCTGAGACGCTCGAATGATCGATAGAACCGGTCGGATCTGAGACAATCTCCCGCTCCGAATCTTTAATTTCCGACCCGGCTTCCATGGTCTCATGACTGGACACGGCCTTGCGCTGTAAGGGCGGAGGAACAACCGCCGATTGCTTATCGGGGGAAGCCTCTCCCCTACCCGCTTTTTCCGAAGCCGATGCATCGGGCGAGACAGTCGAATCCGTGGCAACCTCTCCACCCGGGCCGATCGGTTCCGGCTCGGCACCAACGTTCTCCTCCGCAAAAGCGGCTTTCTGCTGCAACGTGGAATCGGCTGTCGCGTCGCCCTGATCGCGGGCAACCTCTCCCCTACCCTTTTGGCCGGGAGCGGCATCCTGCCGGCCTTCATGCGCCGCGAGGTGATCATCCGGCATTGTCGGAGTAGAGAATTTGTCTTTGCCGGGCTCGCTCGCTTCTTCCCGAGTATTCTGTGCGGCATCGGAATTGGACGATTTCGACTCCGGTTTCTTTATTCCGGCAGTGCTTTCGGGTTCGGTCTCATCCATCGCACCGTGTTCCGGCTTGAGCTGTAAGGGAACATCCTCCAAGGTCTCCGTTTCATGGAAGGTAATCTCTTCGGCGTCAGCGACGGGCTCCGTTTGCAGCGACTCAGGGTGCTCCGACGGCGGGGATACACCGGCTGCTTCAGTCTGCTCATCCGTTGCACGGCCGGTCGCGGTCTGCTTGCGTTGTAGAGGCGCATCCAAGGGCCCCGGCTTCGGTTCTACCGAGGAAAAACCTGCCGAGAGTTCCGGTTCATCCCGACCATCCATCTCGGGATCGGGCAAGGATGTATCTTCAGCGGTCGCCGCGTCCCGCTCAGAATCGTCGCTATCTCGAGCTGAAGCGGGCTCGACCTTCCGCTGCACGGGCGCCGTTGCGGCTTTATCGGAAGCAACCGGTCCGTGACTCGCTAGTTGAGCCGTTTCCTCGCCGGAAGGCCCGACGGCCGGTGCCGTATCCCCGACCGCCGGGTAAGGATGCTCCGACAACTCCTCGGAGCCGGCATCGTCAATCACTTTGGAGACATCCGGCCCCTCATCGGAGATGGTTTCGGCCGCTCGTTTCCGTTGTAAAGGCGACGCAGCGGTTTGCCCGGGTTTCCTGCCTGGTGTCGACTGCTTTCCGGGAGGTGGGCCCGCATCCATAGGCGCGGGCGGCTCACCGCCCTTGACGCTTTCCGGTGTTTCCGTATCCGTTTTGATCCGCGAGCGACCCGGCGCCGGTTTGGCTTGAACCGGCTCCCCGGAATCGACCGTTGGAACCGCCGCTTCCGGAACAGCTTCAGGGGGCGACGAGGCTTTCTTTTCGGCAGTCCGAGGCCGAGTTCCCCCGGGACCTTTTGGCGGCGGGTCGTCGGGATCCTCCGGATCTTGGGGAGACGGCAGAGCCTCGGGTTCCACCTCTTTAGCTTCCAGGGCATCGCCCAGACGCGACATATCGCGCCAGAAGTCGTCCACGTCGTCGGGCCCGCGCTTATTGTCGGGACGATCCCGATTGGGGATCATGGGATGGACCACCGGGGACATGCCCAGCGTGTGTTCCGCCAACCGTTTGAAGAAGTCAGTCATTCCGCTTCGGCCAACTCCAGGTAGGTTTTTCGGCGCAGGGGCGACAGTTTCAGGATCTCGCTTTCGCTCCAACCGTATTTTTGAGCCAGGGTAACGACTTCCATCAATAATTGACGGGCGGTAGCGTTGACCTCGACCCAGAGAAAACGGGTGATGTCGAATACGGGCGACCAGGGATGGTCACAACGAAAGCACTTCAGGGCAAAGCGTATTTCCGATTGGGGGTCCAAGTCGGTCACGCGTTCGCCCAGTTCCTCGATGACCTCGGGAGGCAGTTGTTCGGCGGCAATGGCTTCCTGTTTCCAGGATACACGACGGACCAGGCGGTGAACCAGGAGGTCGTGCCCGGCATCGACATCGCCGACGGCCAGTACGGCCAGCAGATCATGGGTATTGGGTACGCGAAACTGAATGGCGTAATCGCCGATTTGCGCCGTATGCCCCTCGGGCTCCGGTCGATAGTGCTCTCGCCTTATGTCGCCGGTGCGCACATTGAAGCCGATGCGCTCGGCGCATTTGGGACAATCGGCGTAACCCTTCAATTCGGACCCGGCAAGATGTTCGCGCATGTCTAAAAGGTAATGATTGCGTTGGCCCAGCGAAAGGGAGGCCAAACGGTTGCGATCGTAACCGGGAAGCGTGGGAGCCAGCAGAATCAAAGCCCGCTCGAGCGGGTGTTTATCCTTACCGTATTCCCAAATTTTCAGAAGATCATTGTCGGAAATATACAAGTTACAAGTATCAAGTTCCAAGTTGCAAGGGAAGAAATCAAGGCAAAGCCTTGAAAACGGCGACTTTCCACTCGTTACTCGGCATCAAGCCGCAAGCAACATTACCTTGAAACCGGAAACTTGCCACTTGCAACTTGTTTTCCCCCTCCCCCCAAAAAGGGGGAAGGGGGCCTAGGGGTTAGGCGGGTAGTAAGAAGGACGGTTGGGTGGGCTCGGCTACGGTGTAGTCGCGTTCCCAACCCTCGTTCTCCAGCTTGATGTTCTGGATCAGGACGGCGTTGCCGGTGCCGTCCAGGTCGGCTTGCGCCTGGAATTCGGAAACCCAACAACGGTAGATGTTATAGGCCATGACCAATTGACCGGCCTCGTTCATCAGTTCGATGGAGATGTCCTTGCGGAAATCTGCCAAAGAAACGATTTGCTCGGCGGGATTGGCGCGAGAATTGGTAAAGTCCCAAATCTTGTTGGCCCACTGCTCGAAGTCCTTGTCGTGCGTGACCCCCCGCTCCAAGGTAATGGCGCCGTATTCGCTCTGGCCGGGCGCCCGGCGAATGACACCGGGGTCGTCGCCGGTGCGTTGCGTCACCACCTGGGTGGTGCGGGTCAGAGCGCTGACCTTGCTGATGCCGGCGACTGTCTTGCCGTCCCACTTCACGCGGAAACGCCAGTTCTGGTAGGGATCATAGCGGTAAGAGTTAACGGGAAATTCGGTGTTTGCCATCGGTTACTCCTATACTGTGACAGCTTGCTGTTGGATCTTGATGACCACAAATTCGGCGGGTCGCACGGGTGCGAAGGCCACGACGATGTTGACGATACCCAGGTCGATATCACGGACGGTTGTCGTGCTCTTATCGCAGATCACCTCATAACTGTAGAAAGCGCCCTGGCGCATGAGGTCGGCCATAAAGCCGTCCACGCTCTTGCGCAGTTCGTTCCACAGGGTGGCGTCGTTGGGTTCGAACACGGCCCACTGGGTACCGCGGTACAGGCTTTCCTCGATATAGAGGGTCAAGCGGCGTACCGGCACGTATTTGTAGTCGTCGGCCAACTGGTCGGCGCCGCGCATGGTGCGCGCCCCCCAGACCACGGAACCGATCACCGGGAAGGTCCGCAGGCAGTTGATGCCGTAGGGGTTGAGCATCCCGTTCTGGTCGTCGGTCAGTTTGACTTCCAGACCTTGGATGCCGCTCAGGCCGGCCTCGGTGCCGGCGGGCGCCTTCCACACACCGCGCGAGACGTCGGTGCGGGACATAATCCCGGCGATCATGCCGCTGGCGGCGAAGACCTCGGGGTGCCCGTTGAGCATGGGATCGGGCTTCACGATTCTGGGGAAGTAGACCGCGGCATTGCGCGCCTCGGGTCCGAAATTGCCCAGGTCGGCGAGTTTGATGGCTTGAATTTGTCCGGTCTCGGCCTTGTCGGCCCAGGCCTGCGGCGGGTCCAGGATCAGCATGGCGCGACGCTTGGCGCAGTACTGCATGGCCTGGGCGTAAACCGTGTTGGAGGTATCCCAACCCGGCGCCGTTTTATTGCGCGAGTCGGGCGGGATGCTCATCAGGTTGAACAGGTCCGCTCTCTCCAGGGCGTACATGCCGGTCTTCAGACTGGCGGAGCCCATGTAGGTGAGATCGTTCAGCGACCAACTGTCCACGGCTACCGACGCCTTGGCGGTAGCCCCCGCGGGCGGGGTGTTGTCCGGCAGGCGAACGCCGATGCCGTTGTCGTTGGCCGGCACGCGAACCAGGGTGGAGCCGTTGGCCAGGATGCGGTCCAACCGGCGCTCTCCGGCGTCGGGGTGGATGGAAACATTGATGAAACGCTCCAGCTTGGCAGCCCCGGCGATGGGCGAGTAACCCACGTTGAGGTTGAACATATCCGCCGCTGACAGGCCGTATGGCGCGGCAGCCTCGTCGGTGATGCCCTCGGTATCCACCGCGGCGCTGAGGTAGGTGCCCCAACTGCCTTCATTCGCGGCTTCCAAGACCAGGACATCGGTATCGGTGATCAACGCGTGAGCCTGGGTCAACGCCTTGTTGACCGAGATAGCTACCGCGTCGGATGAGGCGGCGGCAATATCCGCGGCGGAAGCGCCGGGATTGATGAGCAACGCGTTGTAAGCGGCCCGGGCCACTTCCTCGGCGGCCAGTTTGCCCTGGCCGGATTGAACCTTGGCGGTAGCGGCAGCGGCCTGCACCACGGATTCGGCGGCGGCGCGGATTTGCTCCGGCGTCTGCGCGTTATCCTTGGGTGTGACGGCTTCCGCGGCAGCCTGGCTGATGGCGCGCGGTTTGGACATGGGATTGTTGGCCAATGCGGTTTGCGCGGCGGACAGAACTCGCTGGGCGGCGTCCCCAGCGTGGTTGACCGCGTAACCCTCCGCCGTGGAGGAGGCAGCGGCTTGCGCGTCGGTCACTACCGCAACCCGACCGCTGTCGGATGCATCGGCGACCTGTTGCGCCGCGTTGACCGCGTCGACAGCGGCATCGTAGACCTCTTGGGCCGTGGCGTTGGTATCCAGTTGCTGCCGCAGTTCGGCGGCGTTCAGCACCGCCACCGCAACGGCCTTCTTGGGATCGGCATCGTCGATGGTTGCCGAACCGGCGGCGCCTTCGATGGCCTTGATGACATCGGCGGCGGTTTTGACCGAACCCGAGGGCTTGCCCGTATCGGCAGCATCACCGGCGGCCTTGGAAACGTCTTGAGCAGCCTTGACTACCTCGGTCGTGGTACCGCCCTTGGCGGCATCCGCGGCCTTGACGACCTGGTCGGCTGCCTGTTGGATGGGATCTTGACCGCCCAGCAACAGCATCCCCGATTCCAGGGCATCGGTAGCCAGGGTGGCATCGGAAGCCTTGGCGGCGTTGACCACTTCCTCGGGACCGTTGGAGGCGACACCGTCGACGGCGTCCTTGACATCGCCGGCCGCTTTCACGGCGGCGGCGACGGCGTTCTTGGCAGCGTCGGCGTCGCCGGGAGACAAGGCCTTGGCAATGGTGGCCGCGTCAACCAGGTGTACGAATCCGTCAACCCACAGATCGCTGGTGACGGCATTGCCGTCGACCGCGGGTCCGTCGATACCCCAACGCGAGTCGCTCTTCAACAGGCCGGCCCGGTCATCATCTTGAAGGAAGGGTTTTTCGGGATCGCCCTCGGGCAAGGCAGAGGCGGTATCGGTGACCGCGTCATCACTTGCAACGGTAACGATTTTGGCCTGTTGGTCATTGTAGAAGTCGAAAATGGCGTTTACGGTGGCCTTGACGTCTTCCACGTTGCGGTCGTCCGCGGTGAACTCCTTGGTGGCCTCGGCCAGGCTGCCGGCAACCCCGTAACCGGGGTTGGCGATGAACTGGCCGGCCTTTTTAGCGGCGGCGTCCACCACATCCTGGGCCTTATTGTTAGAGAACAATGAAGCCTGGGCGGCGGCAACAGCCGTGGCCTGAGCAGCGGGCTTGCCCTCGGTCAAGCTCTTCTCGGCGAGGTCGACAACCCGCTGTCCGGCGGCTTCGGAAACCGCTGTCGCGGCTTTCAAAACCTGCTGGGGCTGCTGTCCCAGGCCGGGCAAAGCGGCCTTGACCGCACTGTCGATGTTGTTCTTGGCCGCGCTTGCGATGGTCAGGAGGTCAGTGGGCGACGGTGCGATGTTATTGCGCACCTTGTTGGCGGCAGCTTCCGCCGCACTTGCCACGCCGCTTGCGGCCTCGTATTCCAGGCTGGTTGCGTCCTTGTATTCCTTAGCCTTGTTCCATCCCGCGTCGGACATGGCCTTGGCGGCTTTCTGAATGCCGGCGGTCGTGGTCGGCAGCGCCTCGGGATAGGCTTCCACCACGGCGTCGGAAGTGGCCTCGGCGGATTCCAAAGCCAGGTTCAGGCCGTCCAGGCGCAGTCTTGCCTTGGTGACGGGCGCGGCCAGGTCCACGGCTTTCAGGGCCTCGGTGGACAGGGCTTCCATGTTCGCGTTGGGGTTTTCCGCCGCGTAAATGGAAACCGAACGGGCGACCGCGGATTTGGCGTTGGCAACCTGCGGGTCGGAATCGGGCGTATCGGGATTGCCGGCGGCTTCCACCAACTGGACGAATTCCCCGGGTGTGGAGGCATTGTTACCGGAACTGGCAACCAGCAACGCGGAATTGTAAACCTTCTTCCACTGGTCCTGGTTGGCATAGAAAGGCTCGTAAAGTCGGACAATCACGGCCTGACCGCCGCCGTTGTCGAAGAAATCTTTGACCGCGTAGGTCATGGGGTAGTCGTAGGACAAACCACCGAACATGCGTTCGAAATCGTCGAAACCGTTGCAAATGACCGGGCTGTCGGGGCTCCGGTCCGTGGGGCCCTTGGGCGCCCGGCCTAAAAAGGCGGTGATCGAGGTAGCTACACCCGAAAGGGTTTTGGAACCGCTGGGGATCTCCTCGATGTACACACCGGGATAGGTAACTTGAACAGGCATAAACCTCCCCCTTAGGAATCGTCAGGGTTTACTTGGGGTCGTTAACGGTTGCGGGTTAAAAAAACGATAAACCACTTCAATAACACAGCTTGTCATTCTCGATCAGAGAAACCGGCGATGAAACGCCACGGCTCTCAGGATAGAACTCCGCCCTTAGGGAACCCGAATCCGGTCGGCTCGGTCTCGGGTAACAGCATCAGGAAGGCATCGATGTTGTCTAAGGCAAACTGAAGAAAAGAGGTTTACTTTTCGGATTGGATTGGCATTAGGTTTTGAGTAGGGTCATAACGCAAACAAGTCTATCATAACCACAAACGGTCCCGCAACAGGTTATGGAAAAGAAAAAAGCAGAGATCACACGGTTTAGCAGTGAATCGCCCCGAGCTCTCTTTGTCCATATTTGCATTCCTATCAACAGGGGTTCAACCGAACAACAACATAATCCGATTTCACCGCATGTATTCAACCCAATTACCGGACACGGGTTAGCCAAAAATGTTTACCTAACTCGATTTATGGGGCCACCTGAATTTATGATTCCGCCCAAGCTGACTCCAGGTTTCGATTTCTTGCCATTGTGGCCGGCAGATGATACCATGAGGCCCTATTCAACCCGGACTCGGCAGCAGCCACGTGACCGTGTGATGTCCGCGGACATAAGATAAGGAAGGTACGCGCCGATGGATTTGTGGGACGCCGCGAAGCGCAAGCAGAAAATGAGCCTTTCCGACCTGGACCCCGATTTGGTCGAGTGTTTGGTTAACGGCGACGGTTTGTACAGCCACTACAGCAAGCGCTCCCCCTTTCTTTTCCTGGACACCAAAGGCTCGCACGTCCTCATCCTGGCCCGCGGCCAAAACGACGAAGTCACCGCCGTTGACGCGCTCAACTGTACCGGCGGTTACGCCACCGGTATTCTGGGCGGCCGGGTCGGCGACCTGAAAGACGTGATGATCGAGGCGCTGGACGAAGCGACCGCAACCAACGACGAACACCACGCCCTGGAGCGCCTGCACCTGTCGCGCAAGGTCAAGCAACTGATTGCCGATCACACCCGAACCCACCCCGAGCAGTGGGCCGTTTCCTTCACCTCCACCGGCACCGAGGCCATGGATCTGGCCGTACAGTTGGTCCTGCAGGAAGGCTACGACGCCCAAAGCGGCGAGCCGACCGAACGCACCGGGCGCGATGTCATCGTCGCCTGTTTCGGCGCCTGGCACGGCTGGGGCATGGCGCCCAATCAACTGCTGAACCGCAAGCAGTACACCGGCGGCGTGCCGCGTATTGCCGGTAACGAAATCGTTTTCATGGGCTACGGCAGCGAAAACGAATTGCAGCGTATCTTCAGCACCTATCGAGGTCGTATCCGCGCCGTATTTGTCGAGGGCATCCTGGGCGACGGCGGCATCATGCCCGCGTCCGAATCCTGGTGGCGGCGCCTGACCCATATGGCCGAGGAGGAAGGCGCGCGCATCGTGGACGACGAGATCCTGACCTGTCTCCGCACCGGCGGCGCCCTGGCCTTGCCGCGCGGTGTTGCGCCCCACTGCCTTACCCTGGGAAAAGGCCTGGGCTTCGGTCTCTTCCCCATTTCGGCCGTGATCTGGCGCCAGGATTTGATTCACCTGCGCCGGAACCTGGGCCTGCGAACCTTCAACGCCCGCCCCTTCATGGCCAGAGTCACCCTGGCCGGTTTGCAGTACATCGAAGACAACGGATTATTCGAGAAGTCCCGCGAAATCGGTCGTCGCCTGGTCGACGGTCTGGGCGGACTCATCAAAAGCCACTCCCAAATGATCAAGGCGGTGCGCGGCCAGGGCTGTATGGTCGGCGTGGAGTTACACAAACCCTACGCCGGAAAAACCCGACTGCTGCGCGACTGCCTCATTCTGGAAGGTCTTGTTTCGGAAGCTGAAAGCGGCACCCTTGGCGATCGGGTTCCCGCTGAATGCCGGGTCAATCAAACCATGCGCATGACGCCGCCCATGACGCTCTCCGATGAAGACCTGAACGAAGTGATTCATCGATTCGATCGCGGATGCGCGCGTTTCCTTACTGAACTGGAATGATCCGGGCATGGTTGTTGCCCGTAATTGCTGGAGGTTTCCCATGGTTCCCGCTCTTCGTTGGTTCTGTGTCTTGCTTTTCGCGGCCCTGCCGCTTCGAGCCCAATCCCCCGACTATGCGCCGCTGTTAGCCGAACTACAAAAGATTATCGACGGCTACGCGCAACAACAGCCGGGCGATCTCGGCGTGGTGCCCGGCGTCAGCGCGGCGGTGCGCTTCCCTACCGAGGACCGGGCAATGCCGCTGGTCAGCGGCTATTCGAATCCCAGGGCCAAAACCGATACCTGCCTGCAATGTCCGATCAAAATGCGGCCCGACCTGATGGTGGAGGTGGGCAGCGTCACCAAGACCTTTACCAGCGCTCTACTTCTGCAATACCAGGAACAGGGTTTCCTGTCCATGGACGACACCTTGCAGGAGGTGTTGCCCCAGGTGGTCAACGAGAACATCGACGGCAGCATTACCCTTTTCCAAACGCTGCAAATGTCCAGCGGCATCGACACCTTCAAAGGCAACACCACATACTCGGAAGGCGGCGCGTGGAAGGGTTTTTCCTCTGAAAAAGCCGAGCAAACGGTCAAGGCGATCGATGACGACCCGGCTCTCGCCAAACAGTGGCAGACAGCCCTGAAGATCCTGCGCAGGAAGCGAGCGACGGGCGAACAAAAGAAGAAACGACTGCGCAAACTGCCGGCATACCAGCAGCAACTGGCATCACTCCGACAATTCGCGCGTACCTTCCACCGCGACGATGTGCAACTCGCCCCGCTGGAAGCCATGGCCGAGGCGGGTCTGCAACTGTTGATCGACCTGGATTTCGCCTCGGTGCAGAACAACGAACAGCTCAAGAAAAAATGGAGCCTGCTGTACCAAAACCTGCTGATCCGCTTCAACCAGTTGAACCGCGTCTACTTTCAAGACCAGGGTTTGAACGACTTCCTGGTTCGCACCACCAAGAAACCTTTCTATAAACAAACCGTTGCCTATCGCATGCCCTATAACACCATCGGCTATATCGGCGCGCCGACCTCCGAACCCGGCCAGGGTTGGAGTTACACCAATACAGATTACGTAATCGCGGGCATGGTAGGCCAAACTATCGCCTCCGACCCCTTTCTGACCTATACCTTCCGCGAGCGCTTCTTCAATAAGCTGAACCCGGTCACGGTCTATTTGGGCGGTCCCGAACCCTACGACCTGAAACTGCTGGCCACGGGTTGGTCCAAGCCTGACAAGCCTGACAAGCCTGACAAGCCCGACAAGTCCGATAAGCCCGACAAGATCTATGACCAGAAACAATGGTCGCGCATGGGCTTTTATACCTCGTATTGGACGGCGGGCTCCATGGTCTCTACCACCGACAACATTGCGAATTGGATGCACTTATTGTTCGGCACCGATGAGATCTTGACGGAAAAAAGCCAGGAAGAAATGGGAACCTTCTATGACCTCGAAGACCAGATTCCTACGGACAACGGAGTTGGAAAGAAGATTCCGGGCATATCCTGGGACGGCTATGGTCTCGGCCTGATGCGCTTTATGGTAACCATGCCCTCAACCGGGAAAAAGGTAGAGTTGTGGGGCTACTGGGGGGCCACCCGAGGCTTCAATAACCTGGCCGCCTTCATCCTGGAGGACAAGGTGGGTTTGATGATCACCATCAACCGTCGTGGCGAAGCGGAAACGGACGGCTTTGAAATGCTCCGCGATTTCACCAGAGCCATTGTCAACTACAACGATGGGAAGACAACAAGTACGGCACAGTAATAAACAAGCAAAGGTGAATCCGCCGCTACGGATTCACCCGCCATACAGGAGCGGCGCGCTTATATTTCGCCTTCTTCCAGGTCTTCCTCGTCTTGGAAGGTTGCCGCGCCGGTGACCGCGTCGATGAGTTCGGCCAGGTGGGCAATAGTCGGCTCTTGGAAGAGGTTTTCCAAGGGGAGGTCGCAGTTGAAACGGGTTCTTACCGCGGTAATGACACGCGTGGCCAGTAAGGAATGGCCGCCGATTTCGAAGAAGTTGTCCGTTACGCCCACTTGTTCCAGTCCCAGCAGGTCCTTCCAGATTTCGGCCAGGATTTCTTCGGTGGGCGTGCGTGGAGCCTGACGATCTTCCCCCGAGGATTCAGGCAAAGGCAGACGCAGCAGGGCACGTCGATCTATTTTGTCATTACTTGTCAGCGGTAGTTTGTCCAGCATCATGTAGACATGAGGCACCATGTATTCCGGCATTTGTTTGCGCAACTCAACCCTGGCCTCATTCGCAAAATCATCGCCAAGGGCCGGGTCGGAAGAGACCACGACCACATAGGCGACAAGCTGTTTATTGCCGCCCTTGCCCTCGTGAATCAATACGGCCGCTTGGTGACATTTTGGCAGTTCCATCAGCGCCGCTTCGATCTCGCCCAATTCGATGCGGTATCCACGCAGTTTGACCTGGTGGTCCAGACGACCCAGGAAAGCGATATTGCCGTCCGGCAGCCAACGCACCAGATCGCCCGTGCGGTACATACGCGCTCCCGATGTTCCGATAAAGGGATCCGGCGCGAAACGGTCCGCCGTCAGCCCCGGCCGGTTGTGGTAACCGTTGCCCAGCGCCATGCCGCCCAGGCACAGTTCGCCCGGAACGCCCGGCGGCAGCACCTGACCGTGCTTGTCCAGCACGTAGCAGCGGATGTAGATGAGCGGTGGTCCGATAGGCGGCGGGTCGTGGTCCTGGTGTGACAGGATCATGCTGGTAGACACCACCGTGTTTTCGGTGGGACCGTAACTGTTGGAAAACGCGAACGGCAGGTCCGGCGCCGGTAGACGGGTCAAACGGTCGCCGCCGGTCATCATCAGACGCAACGGCGTGTCCGGCGACCAGCGGTGAGCCAGGGCGATTTCAGCCAACGGCGTGGGGAACAGGGTGAAATCGATCCTGCGCCGGGTTACCTGCTCGCATAGTTCGGGCACGTCCGTCACCATCTCGGCATGGACCAGCGTCAAGGCGGCGCCGGCGCCCAGGTTACCCCAGACCATCCATACCGATACATCGAACGACGGCGATACGATCCAGGTAGCGCGCTCGCCCGGTTTCAGCTCGATGGTGGCGCGCTGGGCGGTGAGCAGATATTTCAGGGAACCGTGCATTACGCGCACGCCCTTGGGTTTACCGGTTGATCCCGAGGTATAGATAACGTAGGCGGTCGCGAAGGGATGCAGGTCCGCCGCGGGTACCCGATCGACCAGGGGCGGCGCTTCGTCAAGATTGCACCAGGGCAGTTTTGCGGGCAGTTGGGGTTGCAGGTCCGCGTAGGTTAACACCGCGGTCGCGCCACTGTCTTCAAGCATGTAGGCCAGACGCTCCCTCGGATAGTTGACGTCCAACGGCAGATAGGCGGCGCCGGCGTACCAGGCGGCTGTCATGGCCACGATGGTCTCGTTGCGACGCTCGCCGAAGACCGCCACCACATCACCGGGTTTAACGCCGAGTTTTCGCAATTGCGCGGCTCGCGCTTGGGCTCGATGCACCAGCGTTTCGAAGTCCAGCACCCGGTCAAACCCACCGGGCCTGATCTCGATGACCGCCGGAGTATGCCCGCGTTCGACAGCGTGTTTTTCGATACTGTGCAGGGGATGCAAATCGGGTTGTTCGGGCTGGTAGACGCCGTTCAGCTCAGCCGTCAGCGCCAGTTGGGCCTCCCGACTCATGAGCGCGCAGCTCAAAGGAGCCTGACCGGGATCACGCGTAAACTGTTCCAACAGGCAGGTCAATTGTTTCCCGAAGCGCGCTACGGTTGACTGATCGTACATGGCGGTCGCATAGCCCAGGCTGCACATAAGCGTATCGTCTTGGTTGAAGAAACGCAGGGATAGGTCCAGCCTTACGGACCGGGTGTTGACCTCGCCGCCGGAGATTTCCAAACCGGGCCCCTCGGGCAACGGCGGCATTTCGTTTTCCATGGTGAAGGATACCTGCAACAGCGGCGTGCGGCTGAGATCGCGCGCCACGCCGGCGGCTTCCACGATCCGATCGAACGGGGTTTCCTGGTGACCCATGGCCTGGATAACCGATTGCCGGGTTCGCTGCAGTAATTCGCTGAAGTCGGCGGCGCCCTCCAGGTTCAAGCGGATGGGCAAGGTATTGACGAAGAAGCCGATCAACCCCTGTACCTCGCTTCGTTCCCTATTGGCAATCGGCGAGCCCACCACCATGTCCTCCTGACCGGTGTAGCGCGCCAGCAGCACCGCGTAACAGGCCAGCATGACCGTATAGACCGTGTTGTTCGTGGACCGCGCCATGGCATAGACGTCGGTGCTGAGGGCTGGAGACAACTTGAAGAGATGGGTACCGCCCTCGAACGATTGCAAGGGGGGGCGTGCACGATCACCGGGAATTTCCAGTACATGCGGGGCGCCGTCCAGATAGTCGCGCCACCAGTCCAATTCGGCTTTCAGGCGTTCGCCGCTCAGCAGTTGGGTTTGCCAGCGGGCGTAATCGGTATACTGGACGGGCAGTTCGGGCAAGCCGGAGTTCTCGCCGGTGACTTCTTCGCGGTAGAACGCGGTCAACTCGCGCACCAAAATGCCCATGGACCAGCCGTCTGAGATCAAGTGATGCTGATTGATGACCAGGTAATGATCGTCCTCGGCTCGGCGATACAGGGTCAGACGCCAAAGCGGGCCGTTTTCAAGGTCGAAAGGTTCCGCTGCTCTTGTCTCGGCCAATCGTTTCAGACCCGCTTCATCGGCAACAGTAACCAGGGGAATCTCGACCGGTAACAACGGCGTGATGATCTGCCTGGCCTGACCGTCGATTACCCGGAAGGTGGTTCTCAGACCGGTTTGGCGTTCCTGCAAGCGCGTGGCGGCACGGGCCAGAGCCTCGCGGTCCAGGTTGCCGCGCAGGCGCAGGCCGTTGGGCATGTTGTAGGCTTTTTCCGTGCCGGACATGCGCGAGAGGAACCACAGCCGGGTTTGCGGGTACGACAGGGGATGCCCGATTTCTTCCGGGTCGACCACGGCGGGTTTCGGGCCGGGCAAGGCGGCGGCGGTTCCTGCGCGAACCAGTTGCTCCACGCTCTCGGCCAGACCGCTGACCGTGGGCGTGTTGAAAAGGGTTTGCAGGGGGATGTCGATCCCGAAGGCGTCGCGCATGCGGCTGAGCAGACGCACGGCAAGCAGGGAGTGACCACCGGCCTCGAAGAAGTGGGTATCCCTACCGGGTCGATCCATGTCCAGCAGGTGTGCGAACATGCCGGCTAACAGGTGTTCGGTTTCGGTTTGAGGCGGCTGCACGGCCCCTGATTGCGACATGGCCTGGTGCGCCGCTTCATTCAGAGCTCCGCGATCCAGTTTGCCGTTGACGTTCAGCGGCAAGGCGTCCAACAGGATGGTTCGCGCCGGTTTCATATAGGCCGGCAGGTGTGTGTCCAGCCAGTGGTCCAGGTCGGGGTGACTGCCGGCGGCAAAGGCAACCAGGCGTTTACCGGCGGGCGTTCGGGTGAGCACCACCGCACTATTGGTGATACCGGGCGCCCCGGCCAGAACCGCTTCAATCTCTCCCGGTTCGATACGGTAGCCGCGAACCTTGACCTGATGATCGATGCGCCCCAGGAAACGGATGCTACCGTCGGCAAGAAAGGCCGCCTTGTCGCCGCTACGATAGATACGCGCACCGGCGCGGCCGAAGGGGTTGGGCACGAAGCGAGCGGTCGTCAGCGCCGGCGCGTTCAGATAACCCTGCGCCAGACCCGCGCCGCCCAGGCACAACTCGCCGGGAACGCCCGGCGGCACGGCCTGTAAACGGGCATCCAGGATGTAGGCTTGCAGGTTGGCGACGGGCCTGCCAATGGTCGGCGTGGCACCGGGTCGGCATTCCTCGAAAGTCGCGGTGATGGTTGCCTCGGTGGGCCCGTAGATATTCAGGAAGCGTCGATGCGGGGTCGACCATGCGGCGACCAGTGTTTCCGTGCAGACATCGCCGCCAACCAGAATGCAGCGAAGCGAGGGCGCATCTACCGGAGGCAAACTGTCCAGGGTGGGCGTGGGAGACATGAGTTGGGTGACCCGGTGTTCCGTGATGACCGTGGGTAGGGACGCGGCCAGGGCGGCGCGTTCCCCGGTGAGGAAAAGGCTGCAAGCGCCGCCGCACAAAGGAGTCAACAGGTGAGACATGGCCGCATCGAAGTTGAAGGAGATGAAGTGTGTGATGCGGTCGCCGGGTTTCACTTGCAGCATGGCCACATCGTGGGCGATGGAATTGGCCAGGGCCCGGTGACTGATGGACACGCCCTTGGGTCGGCCGGTGGAACCGGAGGTGTAGAGGATGTAGGCGATGCGATCGGGATCGGCGGGCGGCAGCACAACCCGGGGTTTTTCGGCCTCAGGCTCCAGGCGGAGAACATGATCGAAAGGCGCATCGACCCGGTCGGACAGAACCAGGCGACAAACCGTTTCTTCGGCAATCCCGGCCCGGCGTTCCTCGGGTTGTTCCGGGTCCAGATAGACGATTGCGGCGCCCGCGCACCAGGCTCCGAGGATAGCAATCACCAGCTCCGGGGTACGCTGCAGATGCAGGCCCACAACATCGCCCGGTGTGACGCGGCTTGCAACCAGATGTGCGGCCAGGGTGTCGATACATTCGGCCAGGCGGGCATAGGAGAAGGTTTCCTCCACGGAGTGCGGTTGTGCGGCGCGGATATGGCTCAACGCGGGCGCATCCGGCGTTTCCCCGGCAAGACGAAGGATGTTTTCAAAGACGCATTCGGTAGGCAGAGGTCCTTCGGTTTGATTCCAGGCGTGGGTAACGGTCTCTATCTCCCGGGCATCCATCAGCGGTAAATCCGCAAGCTTCGCTGCCGGGTTTTCGGTGATTGCGGCCAGGAGAATTTGGAAGCGATCGGCCAGACGCACCGCTGTCTGTCGCGAGAACAGCGCGGTGTTGTATTCAAGACTGCCGGACAAACCGTCGGGTGTCGGATTGACGGCCAGGGTCAATTCGAATTTGGCGGTCTCCAGGACGCCTCGGTGGGGTTCGATGCGCAAGCCCGGCGGATCGATGGGCGTGGGCGGCAGGTTTTGCATGACGAACAGCGCCTGGAACAGCGGCGTACGGCTGAGGTCGCGGTCGGGCCGCACCAGTTCGATGACCCGGTCCAGACCCAGGTCGCTATTGGCGAACGCGGCCAGGGCTTCCCGTTTGATCCGATCCAGTAAGCTGAGAAAATCGGGATTACCGCTCAGGTCGTTGCGCAGCACGACGGTATCGGCGAAGAAACCAACCAGGTCTTCCCACTCCATACGGTCTCTGCCCGCAACCGGCGTCCCCACCAGAACCTCTTCCTGACCGGAATGTTTTGCCAGCAACAAGACAAAGGCGGCTTGCAGGACCATGAACAATGTAGCGCCCTGTCTCACGGCCAGATCTTCCAGGGCTCCTGTTCGGTTGCCGTCCAAGCGGAAGTCAATTCGGTTGCCGTTGAAGGTGAGCACGGCCGGTCGCGGGTAATCGGTCAACAGATCCAGATGAGCGGGGGCGTCAGCCAGGTGTTGCCGCCAGTACTCGGCCTGCGCCTCGGCTTGGGGTCCTTGAAGCCAGTCCTGTTGCCAGGTCGCGTAATCACCGTATTGCAGGGCGGCCGGTTGCAGCGGCTTTTCGGCGTAGGCGGCAACGATGTCGCGAACCAGTACGCCCTGCGACCAGCCGTCAGAGATGATGTGATGTTGGACCAACTGCAGGAGGTGCGTTTCGCTGTCGATTCTATAAAGTAACAGGCGCGACAGTGGGCCGCGTCCCAGGTCGAAAGGTCGGCCTGCTTCCTCCGCGACCATCGCATCTACCGCATCGGCATGGGTCTCGATGACGGTGAGGCTTGCGGCAGCGGCCGGATCGACCCATTGTCGGGGCACGCCGTCGTGCTCGCTGAAACGGGCGCGCAGGGTTTCGTGGCGATCCGTCACGGCAGTTAAAGCCTGATCCAAAGCGCCGATGTCCAACGGACCGTGCAGCCAAAACTGAGCGCTCATATTATAAGTGGCGGACGGACCTTCCAACCGATCCAGGAACCACAGCCTGCGTTGTTCGGCCGATAGCGGAAAAGCGATCAATCCCCCTGCATCCGGGGTCCTGGCCGCAGCGACAATCGGCAGTTCGGTAGTTGTCCCCAACGCGTCCAATGCCGTCGCCAGATCGTGCAACACCGGGTTTTCGAAAAGCAGGGACAGCGGCGGGTCCACCTTCAAGCGATCGCGAATACGGGACGCAACCCGGGTGGCCGCCGGCGAGTGCCCGCCCAGTTCGAAGAAATGGCCGTCGGCGCCCACCTCGCCGCAAGCCAGCACCTCGCCCCAGATCTCAGCCAGGACGATTTCGGTGGGCGTGCGCGGTGCACGGCCCGTGTCGGCCCGGCTTTCCGTTTGCGGGTCGGGTAGGGCGCGCCGGTCCAGTTTGCCGTTGGACGTCAGCGGCAATTTTTGGAGGAAAACGAAAGCCCCGGGGATCATGTAGTCGGGCAGGCGTTGCGCCAGGCGGTCGCGCAGTTCGCGAACCGAAAGGGGTTCTCTCTCCGCAACCACGTAGGCAACCAGTTGCATCTCGCCGCGATGATCGGGTTTGGCCAGGACGGCCGCGTCGGCGATGTCAGGCTGTTCGGCCAGGACGGAACTGACCTCGCCGGTCTCGATGCGGAAGCCGCGCAGTTGGACCTGGTGATCGATGCGGCCCAGGTATTCGATTTGCCAGGACTCGTCAGCCGGGACGATCAAACGAGCCAAATCACCGGATCTGTAGAGGCGATCGCCCGGAATGTCGCCGAAGGGGTTAGGTATAAAGCGTTGCGCGGTCAGCGCGGGCCGGTTCAGATAACCCCGCGCCACGCCCGGCCCGGCCACGTAAAGCTCGCCGGGAACGCCGGCGGGAACGGGCAGCCCGCGGCAGTCCAGCAGGTAGGCGGTCAGGTCGTCCAGGGGTTGTCCCACCAGGCTGGATGCAGCTCGCGTCTGCTCCTCGGTGACGACGCCGTAGGTGGTGTGCACCGTGGTCTCCGTGATGCCGTACATATTGACCATGGTCGGCGTGCGGCTGCCGTAACGGGCGAAGAAGGGGGCCAGCTTGGGCGGGTCCAAGGCTTCTCCGGCGAAAACCACGGCGCGCAGGTTCAGGTCCGGTTCGGAACGGCGGGCTTCAGCCTGCTGGAACTGATAAAAGGCCGACGGGGTCTGGTTGAGGATGGTGACGCCCTCGCGCACGACCAGGCGAGTAAAAGCCTCGGGGTCGCGTGCGGTTTCGTGAGGCACGACCACCAGGCGGCCGCCGTAGAACAGCGTGCCCCAGATTTCCCAAACGGAGACGTCGAAAGCATAGGAATGGAACAGGGGTTGGACATCGGCCGGCCCGAAGCGGTAATAGGGCATAGCCGTTGTCAGCAGGCGAATGACGTTGGCATCGGTCACCACGACGCCTTTGGGTTTACCGGTGGAGCCCGAGGTGTAGATGGTATAGGCGGATTGCTCCGGCAGCCGTTTGACCGGCGGCGGAGTGGACGCAACGTGTTTGGGGTCGACGCCGAAACGATAGAGCCGTTGTGTGACGGGACCCAGCTTTTCGGCGAGATCGGCATGGGCAAGCATCCCGCCGGGGCGGGCGTCGGCCAGGATGGCGCGCAGGCGCTCGGGCGGGTTGACGGGGTCCAACGGCAGGTAGGCGCCGCCGGCGGCCAGAATGGCCAGGATGCCGATAACGGTTTCTGCCGAGCGGTGAACGTGCAGCGCTTCCAGGTCACCCGGACGCAGGCCGGAGGCGCGCAGGTGACGGGCCAGGCCGAAGGCTTCCCGGGCCAGCTGATGATAGGTATAGCAACGATCGCCGTCGGTCAGGGCCACGGCGTCAGGCGTTGCCTGGGCCTGGGCGGTGAAGCGGTCGATCAATGTCTCGCGCACGGGTTGTCGGTTGCGCCCCGCGTGACACAGGTTCAGGATGCGCGTTTTCTCCGCATCGTCCATCAGGTTCAGGTCGCCCACGCGTTCGGCTTGCGCGGCCATGCCCGCCAGCAGGTTGCGCAGGTGACGCGCCGGGGCTTGCAGCGCGTCGGGCTCGAAACGATCGGCCTCATAGCGCAAGTCAAGGGTCAGTTCTTCACCGGGTCCGGCGACCAGGGTCAGCGGGTAGTTGGTCTGCTCGAAAACATCGACGGCTTCGAAGACCAGACCGCCGTCACCCATGCGGGTTCCGGGATCGACCGGGTAGTTCTCGAAGACCACCAGGGTTTCGAACAGGGGCGTCCCGCGCGGCACATCGCTACTACCCTGTATATCGGCCAGGCTGCTGTAGGCGAAACGGTCCCTCTCGGCAGCGCCGTCTTGGAGCGATTGCAGCCAGGGCAATAGTTCGGCCTTGTCATCGACCATGGCGCGCAGGGGCAGCGTGTTGATGAACAGGCCCAGCATGCCGCCGACGCCCTCCAGGTCGGCGGGCCTGCCGGAAACGGTGGTGCCGAAAACTACATCGTCCCGGTCGGCATAACGGGCCAGTAAAAGGGCCCAGGCGCCTTGGACCAGGGTGTTCAGGGTCAAGCGTGCGGCTCGGGCGGTTTGCCGCAGTTGCCCGGTCAGGCCTCCGTCTAACACAAGATGCAGATTTCGTTTGGCCTGTAGGCTGCGGCGACCCGGCGGCAGCGCGGCCGGGATGGGTGTGGGCGCGGCGAAGTCTTTCAGGTAGCGCTCCCAAAACTCATCGGCGATATGCATGTCCTGCTCAGCCAGCCAGGCGGGATAGGCGCGGAAGGGCACCGCTTCCGGTAACCGGTCTTCCAGGCCGCGATACAGGGTGGTCAGTTCGCGGATCAATTGGGGCACGGACCAGCCGTCCAGCAGGAGGTGGTGGTGGCTCCAAATAAAACGAAAGCGGTCATCGGCCAGGCGGTACAAGGCCAGCCTCATCAGGGGCGCGCGATCCAAGGCGAAGGGTTGAGTGCGATCCTCGGCCAGGCGTTGATCCAAAGTCTGCTGTTGCTCCTCGGCGGAAAGCTCGCTCAGGTCTTCCTCGTGGATGGGCAGTTCGACTTGGGGATGCACCATCTGCACCGGTCGATCCAGGGCCTGCCAATGGAAGGAGGTGCGCAGGATGGAGTGCCGCGCAACCAGGCCGCGCCAGGCGTCTTTGAAGGATTCCCGTTCCAATTCGCCGCGTAGGGTACAGCCCAGTTGTTCGAAGTAATCGGCCGCGTTGCGATCGTAAAGGCCGTGGAAGAGCATGCCCTCCTGGAGCGGCGTCAAGGGGTAGATATCTTCCACCGGACGATTGCCGACCAGGTGGTCCAGTTCAGTTTGGTTCAACGCGGCCAGGGGGAAGTCAGAAGGCGTGACGCCGGTGTTGCAGGGTTGCAGGCAGAAGCGGATCAGGGTTTCCAGTTCGTCCGCCACGGCTTGCGCCAGTCTTTCGATCGTTGCCGCATCGTGGAAGGCCGGACAGTAATGCCAGGTCATGCGGAAGCGGTCTCCGACAACGGCAGAGGAGAGTTCCAACAGGTGGGTGCGCAATTGTCGTGGACTGACGGCCGGTCCCGCGAACCGTGAGGCAGGACCCAGGATGACAGTTCCGCCGGCCAGGGCTCGGTCCAGGCGGCCCAGGTAGTTGAAGGCGATATCACCGGCCAGAGCGCCGATACCTTGTTGAGGAAGAGCGTTGCGGGCTTCCTTGACGCGTTTGATCCAGGCGCCGTGGTTTTTCTCCGGCCGGCTCAGGACAAGCGGATGGACCGTGGTGAACCAACCGACGGTTCTGGAGAGATCCAGTTCGCCCGCGTGATCGCGCCCGTGGCCCTCCACATCCACCACCAATTCAGGGATATCGAAAACGCGGCAGGCCGCACGGCCCAATGCCGCCAACAACAGCGTGTCGGGCCGGGTGCGGAAGGCGCGGGCGGCCGGGCCGACAAGGTCCTCGGCGGGCAGTACGTGTTCCAGGCTGATCGCGGCGCCGCGTGTGTTTTCTTGAACCGAAGCCCGGTGATCGACGGGCAGGGTTCCCGGTCGGCCGGCAGGAAGGGCGCGGTCGAACTGTTGCGCCCAGGTTTTATAGGATGTGGTCTTGGGCGGTAGGGCGCGACCTTGCGCCGCCTGATCCAGATCGGTGAGCAACAATCGCCAGGAGACGCCGTCCACAACCAGGTGGTGGGCGATCAGCAAGAGCAGAGTCCGGTCTTTTTCGCGGAACAGGCAAGCACTGAAGACGGGCCCACGCTCCAGATTCAACGAGGCCTGTAGCCGAGCGCCGATGGTTTCGACGGTCTCCTCTTCGCCGACCGGCTCCACAATCTTCAGGGGAACCGGGGCCGGCTCGGCAAAGCGGGCCTGCCAACCCTCCTCATCGCGACGGAAGCGCAGTCTCAGGGCATCGTGGTGTTCGGCCAGGCGGTCGAGGGCGGCTTGCCATTGGTAGGGGGAAAGCTTGGGATCGACACTGATCAGCACGGACTGGTTGAAATGAAAAGCATCGACGGGATCGGTCTCCAGGAACCAGCGTTGCACCGGAGCCAGGGACATGCTGCCGGTGACGAGACCCTGCTCGCCGGTTTGATCGGCGCGTTCGGCAACCCGAGCCAGAGCCGCGATGGTCTGGTTATCGAACAAATCCTTAGGGCTAAGCACCCACCCTGCCGTCCTGGCTTTGGACACCAGTTGAATGCTGATGATGGAGTCGCCGCCCAGTTCGAAGAAGTTATCTTCCACGCCGACCCGCTCCAGGCCGAGAACCTCCGCCCAAATCCGGGCCAGGGTGGTTTGAATCTCGCCCTTGGGAGCCGCATAGGAGGCGGTTGCGGGTCGGTCGGCACGCCGCGTGGTCACGGCGGGCTCTTCCACGATGTCGAAGTCGGGCAGCTTCAGGTCTTGCACAAGGTCGGCGCCCGCGACCAGTTGGGTCAACAGGTCGCGCAGGCAGTGCACCAGGCGTCGGGGCGTTTCGGTATCGTAGACAGCCGGGTCGGTGTCAAGACGCAGGGCGAGTTGCTCGCCCGGAATTGCCACAATGGTCAACGGGTAATTGATCAGACCGGTGCTCCTGAAGTCCTCGATGGTCACGGAACCCTCTCCGGCGGCCAGGGCACGGTCCAACGGGTGATTCTCGAAGACGAACAGGCTTTGCACCAGGGGGGCATCCTCGGGAAGTTCGCTGTAGCGTTGGATTTCGTTGAGCGGGGTGTGGGTGAACCGGTCTCGGGCCAGGCGGTCTTGTTGGCATGCGGACAACCATTGGTCCACGGGCAGGTCGGCAGCCGGGCGCATGCGGACCGGTTGGGTGTTGATGAACAGGCCCGTCATGGAATCGACCCCGGCCAACTCGGGCGGCCTGCCGGAGACGATTTCACCGAAAACCACCTCTCCCCTGCCGGTCGCGCGCGCCAGCAATAAGGCCCAAGCGGCGCGCACCAGGGTGCCCGGCGTTACGCGCAGGCTCGCGGCCCGTTGTTCCAGGGCCTCGGTTTCTTGGACGGTCAACAGGTGCTCGGTAGTGTCCCGCGTCTCGGGTATCTTCGCGCCGGCGTGGGCCAGAGGTAGGGGTGTAGGGCTTTGGAAGCCTTTCAGGTAGTCCGTCCAAAATGCGGCGCGTTCGGACTGATCGCCGCGATTGAGCCAGGCTACGTAATCGCGGAAGGGGCGCAGGGGCCGGGTAACGTATTCCCTACCGGTCACGGCGGCGTGGTAGCGGGCGAAGACCTCGCCGCTCAGTATGCCGGTGGACCAGCCGTCCAGCAGGATATGATGATAGGTCCAGACGAAGGCGCGGCGCTCCGGTCCCAGTTGAAACAGCGCAAAACGCATGAGCGGCGCCTTATCCAGTCTGAAGCCGGCCGCACTATCCTCCTCCAGAAAGGTTTGCAGCCGAGGCTCCGGGTCGAACTCTGTCGACCAGTCCTCACGCCGCCAGGCGGCGGGTGCTTGTCGGAACACGGCCTGCAAAGGCGTCGGTTCGGTGAAGAAGGCGGTGCGGGTGATGTCGTGCCGGGCAAGCGCGGTGTTCCAGGCATCGATAAAGGCTTCCTCGTCCAGGGGACCGACCAGGGTGCAGGCCATCTGGACCGTGTACATGCTGCCGCCGTCGCGCCCGTCGTAGATTCCGTGGAACAGCATGCCCGCCTGGAGCGGGGTCAGGGCGTAGGCGTCCACCAGGTCCGGATGTTCTCGTTTCAGGTTTTCCAAATCGAGATGTTGTTCCGGTTCCGCGCTGCCGGTGACCTCGGCGGCGACGCCGCTTTCGGCTTTTTCGGCCATACCCGCAATGGTCTGGTAGGTGAAGACATCGGCCGGCTCTACATCCAAACCGGCAGAGCGAGCGCGGGCCACGATGCGAATACTTTGAATGGAATCGCCGCCCAGGTCGAAGAAGTTGTCGTCGATGCCCACGTCCTCGCGTTCGAGAATGTCGCACCAGATACCGGCCAGCACCGCTTCCGTCTCGTTGCGCGGTTCGCGACCGCTTGATTCGACTCGGCCGGATTCAGCGGCCAGAGCGGTCAGGCGACGTCGATCGATTTTACCCGAGGGGGACAACGGCAAGGCGGGTAAGACCTGAATGAGACCGGGCACCATGGCATCGGTCAGAGTCTCGCCCAGTTGTTTGCGAAGCTCGTCCGGGTCGATCTCGCCGGTGACGAAGGCCGACAAGCGACCCGCGTGCACCAACGCGGCCGCATCGGTGACGCCCGGCTGTCGTTTCAAGGCCGCTTCCACCTCGCCCAGTTCCACGCGAATGCCTCGCACCTTCACCTGGCTGTCGATGCGGCCCAGGAAATGCAATTCGCCGGCGACACTCCATTTAACCAGATCGCCCGTGCGGTACAAACGTTCTCCCGGCCATAAGGCAAACGGGTTGGGGACGAAGACCGAGGCGGTAAAGCCAGGGCGGGCGTGGTAGCCCATGGCTAACTGGTCACCGGCCAGGCAGAGTTCACCGGCAATGCCCGGGGGTACGGGTTGCAGCGATGCATCGAGCGCATAGGTTCGCACGTTGTCGGTAGGACCGCCGATGGTAGGCAGGCCGCTACGCCCGGGTTCAAGAGGATTCCAGGTGGCCACGACGGTATTTTCCGTGGGGCCGTAGCAGTTGGCCAGGACGAAGGGAATGCCCTCGCCGGGACCGTTGCGCAGGCGATCGCCGCCGGTCTGCATGGCGCGCAAGGCACATGCTTCCGGCCAGTCCAGGGAAAGGAAGACTTCGGCCAGGGGCGTGGGCTGGAAACTGACCGTAATGCCCCATTCCAAAATCTGATCGCGCAGCCGGAGGACGTCTTGCAGCAGGTTTTGCGGCACCAGATGCAGGGAGGCGCCGACCGTAAGTGAAGGCCAGATTTCCCAGATGGAGGCGTCGAAGGCGGGACCGGCAAGCAGGGTGGTGCGGTCGCCGGCGTCCATGTCGAAGGCGCGGCGGAACCAGTTCACCATATTGGTCAGGCTCGCGTGGCGGATCACAACGCCCTTGGGCCGGCCCGTGGAGCCGGATGTATAGATGAGGTAGGCGGGAAGTTCCGCGTGTGCGTCTATGCGGAGTTCGGCGGAACCTTCCCAGATGCCGGGTTCATCCAGACACAGCAGCGAGGCCGTGGAAGGCAAGCGGTCTTTCAGGTCGGTGAGCGTCAGAATAAGCGCGGCGCCCGAGTCTTCCACCATGAAACGCGTGCGTTCCGGTGGGTGCAACGGGTCCAGGGGCAGGTAGGCGGCGCCGACAGCCGTAACGGCCAGGGCGGCGGTAACCATCTCGGGACAACGGCCGCCGTAAAGGGCCGCGATACTGCCGGGGCCGATGCCGCGCCGACGCAGTTCGTCGGCAAGCGCCGCCGCGTTGCGAACAAGGCGTCGATAGGATTGTCGCGACCACCATCCGTCGCCGGAGTCATAGACCAGGGCGGTTTGTTTGCTCCCGGCGTGATCCGTCACCATGGCGGGCGCCGTGCGATCGTCGGCCGGGGCTCGCCGGGTTCGGTTGAAGGTCACCAGAACCCGGTTTCGCTCGCTTTCGTCCATCAGGTCCAGGTCGGCGAGGGCGGTTTCCGGCGTCCGGGTAACCGCGTGCACCAGGTTGAGGAAGTGGCCGGCCATGCGCTCGATGGTCGCCTGCTCGAACAGCGCCGTGCTGTATTCGAAGAAGCCGATCATCGCGTCGCCCTCGGGTTCCATGGCCAGGGAGAGATCGAACTTGGCGGTGACATGAGCCAGGGGGTGTGGCGACAGTTGCAGACCGGGCAGTTCGGGTACGCCGGCGCGTTCCTGTTCCAGGAGGAAGAGCACCTGGAACAGCGGATTGCGGGCCATGGAACGGTCGGGTTGTACGGCATCGACAATGCGCTCGAAGGGCAGGTCGGCGTGTTCAAAGGCGTCCACGGCGGTTTGCCGGACGCGAGCCGCCAGTTCCTCGAAGCCCATATGACCGTTCAGGTCCATGCGCAGGGGCAACGTATTGACGAAAAATCCGATCAGGCTTTGCAGTTCGGCCTTGCCGCGATTGGCGGTCGGTGTACCCACGGCGAAGCGCCGCATGCCCGTGTAGCGATACATCAGCGTCGAGAAAACGGCCAGGTAGGTCATGAAAGGCGTCGTGCCGAACCGGCGACCCAGTTCGGCCATGGAGCGCGCCGCGCTTGCGTCCACCCGGAACCGATAGCGGCTGCCGTCAAAGCTTTGTACCGGAGGACGCTGACGGTCCATGGGGAGTTCCAGTTCCGGCGGCAGGTCTTGCAGTTGTTCGCGCCACCATTCGGTTTGGGCCTTGCCATGGGGACCGGTGACCAGTCGGCGCTGCCAGACGGCAAAGTCGGCGTATTGAACGGAAAGCGGCGGCAGGTGCGGGTCTTCTTGTCGGACAAGCGCGGTGTAAGCGGCGGCCAACTCGGCCACGATCAGGTTTTGCGACCAGGCGTCGTTGGCGATGTGATGGATATTGAAGAAGAGATGGTGTTCCGTCGGCGAGCGCCGGAACAGGAGCGCGCGCAGCAGAGGTCCGCCGGCCAGGTTGAAGGGCCGCCGCGCCTCACCGACGGCCAGGGCGTCGATGTGGGAGAAATAGTCCGACTCGGACAGGGCGCTGAGGTCGATGACCGGCGTCGGAAAAATCGCGGCTTCGGCAATGCGCTGAACGGGCCTGCCGTCGATTTCAACGAAGGATGCGCGCAGGCTTTCGTGACGTTGCGGGATCTGCAGGGCGGCCCGGAACAACGCGCCTACATCCAGCCGGCCGTGCAGAGAAAGTACGGCGGGCATATTATAGGTATGACCGCCCTTGTGCAGACGGTCCAGGAACCACAGGCGTTGTTGGGCGAAGGACAGGGGCAGATCGGCGTCTCGCGGCACGGATTGCAGGACGGGCAGGTCATCGGGCGTCTGATCGCGGGTGCGGTCTTGGAGAAAAGCCAGGATCTCCTGCTTGCGAAGCTTGAGCGTTTCGCGGATCTGAGGGGTAAGCGCACCCTTGGCGGCGCGCACCTTGAACTGTTCACCCTCGGCCCAAAGGCGAATGCCTTGTTGGGAGAGTTCGGTGAGCAGGGTTGAAATGGCAATCAATGCAGACGCTCCTCTACTGACGTGTTGGCGGCGACAGAAATCAGGGTGGGCCGGGGGGCATCCAGTTCCATGGCTACCATGGTTTAACGAATGAAAACGATGATTTTGCCAAAAAAGGGCCGATTTTTTTTTATTTCGGCTATTGCCTGCCGGTGACCGGAATCGTGGTCCGGCCCGAACCAAGCAAGGCACCGCGTGTGGTTTAACACATGTAAAAGCTCAACAGAATCCTGGTTTGACGCCCAGGCACGACCGCCGACATCTTAAGGTCGCACCCGTATAGCAGGAGCCGGCCGGCCCCCGCCGAACCATGACAGGCGAAAGCCGTTGCACCACCGGCAGTATACATTGGACTTTTTTGATATTTATAGAAAAACTCAGTTGCCCAGTGGTTCACACAATTCATCTTATCAGACAATCTATATATAATAACAAAAGGCAAATACCGAATCCCTAAATAATTTTGCTTTCTACGCTCATCTGTCACAATATATAGATCACCTATCTTCATTTAACGATAGTATACTTAATGCCTCACTCTTACGCCTGACCTCAAGTTAACCACTGCATATAAGTAACTTAAAGCTTGCAACACTTTCGCAAACAAAGTGACAAATGTATCTTGACTAATCATTATCACTGTCTTATATTTGGCCTATTGAAATTATGATTGTCCTGCCGGCTAGACCATAGATTTTCTATTGTCTACTAACATGTCAACATAGTTTCAATAGAACAGATAACGGCCAATGGAAACGGGCCGGGACAACAAAGGCCATGTTTGTCCCCCCGCATCGAGCGGCCACTTCAACCTTTAACCCAGGAATGCTCGGTTCCCCAGCAAGGGCAACCGCACTAGGAAGTGAAAAAATGCTGAGAAAAGCCCTTCTTTGCGCCTTGATCGGTGCATTGATGGTTGCTGCTCCCAGCGTAATCGCCCAAACCTCCAGCAAGGCTACTACATTTAGCTTTGCTTCAGATCGCAATCATGATGCGCCGACTTTTCAGAGCAAGGGTGGACTCGACATTTTTAATGTCGACGACACCGTGTTCGACCTGATCGTCGACATGAATAGCGACGCGGCAGGCGGGCTGGTTACGTTTCAGTCACTGCATTCCTTCGTCGTTCAGTTGTCGGATCACACCTCCACTCCCTGTGGAGCGGGTTTTCTGCACACCTGGAAAGCGAAGGGACTCGTGACGTTCTCTCACTTCAACGGCAACACCGGCTTCCCTATGATTCTACGCATCATTGTCGGCGAAGGCGTGTTCTCCAGTTATTCTCCCAACAACAATACGTTGGGTGATACGGCGACGCTGCAAGAGTCCAACGCGGTGTCCGGCGGTTCTATTTTTACCGCCGGCGCTCAGTTGATCGGCATTGGTGTACCCCAGGCAGCGATTGATCTGCAACAGGGTTATGCTTATACGTTCACGTACATTCGTGATACGTCAGGCAATCCCTACCCCGCTATCAATCTCAAGACGGGTGAATTTACGGACGCATGGGTGAGTGAGGGCAGTTTTTCTGCCGCCGCCGAAGCAGGCGGCAGTGGAGTCGAAACTGATCCCCTCTAAGCCGCTGATTTGAGAGGCAGCCCATCTTAAAGCAAGGTCTGGCCGGTGGAGCCGCCGGTGCCCCGTTTGCACCCGAAAGGGAGCCGCGTCAGGTGGGGACCGATGCCGTGACGGGGAGTTCCATCGACGCCGAAGCCTGTCAGACCTTGTTCCGGGCTTGTCTCGCGAAAAGACTTCCGATTACCGGGATATTTCCATGAAGATCCTCATCATCGACAACTACGATTCCTTTACCTATAACCTGTACCAGCAGTTGGCCCGGCTCTCGGGGACCCGCCCGCGCGTGGTGACCAACGACGGAGCCCGCCTTCAAGACATCGAGGCCTGGCAGCCCACGCATATCGTCATCTCTCCAGGACCGGGACGCCCGGACCGGGAACTCGATTTCGGTGTCTGCGGCGAGGTGCTGACCCATTGGGAAGGCCCGGTGCTGGGTGTTTGTCTGGGTTATCAGGGATTGGCGCACTTCCACGGCGGACGCGTCGTTGCCGCGGCTCAGGTGATGCACGGCCGAACCAGTTCCGTGATGCACGAGGGCGACCCGCTTTTCGCGGGCGTTCCCTCCGGTTTCACGGCGGTGCGCTATCATTCGTTGATCGTTGATGACCAACTACCCGAAACCCTGCAACCCATTGCCTGGACGCCGGACGGCGTGCTGATGGGCCTGCGCCACAAATCCCGCCCCCACGTGGGCATTCAGTTCCACCCCGAGTCGATATGCACCCAATACGGCAGTCACGTGATCGCCAACTTTCTGGGTCTGTCCGAACCACGACCGCCGCTCCCCCCTACCTCACCCCCCGCGCCGCTCCGCGCCTCCGGCGCGTGGATCATCCGCTACCGCAAACTAGAGGGCCGTTACGACCCCGAAACCGTGTTCAACAAACTCTACGCCCATCGCCGCCACGCCTTCTGGCTGGACAGCAGCCTGGTACGCGATAACCTTGCGCGCTACTCCTATATGGGCGCTCTCGAAGGACCCGCCTCCTATCTGGTGACCTACCGGATGGACGGCCGCCGTCTCGAAAAGATGGACTCGGATGGGAACGTAACCGCCTGCCGGGAAAGCATCTTCAGCTTCCTTCGTCGTGAGTTGGCGGAGAAACGGGTGAACACGCCCGACCTGCCCTTCCCCTATCACGCCGGCTTCGCGGGTTACTTCGGCTATGAATTGAAAGCCGAGTGCGGCGGCGATGCGATGCATGCATCCCCGCATCCCGATGCCGCCTTTCTGTTTGCCGACCGGACGGCGGTGTTCGACGGCAAGACCGGAGCATGTTGGTTGACCGCACTGGTGCAAGCGGGCGCCGAGACCGATGCCGAGCACTGGTTCGATGCAACGGAGCGCAAGCTGTCAATGCCGGCGCCAACCGGCGTCGCGCCGGCCGATCACCCGACAACGTCGGAATTCAAACTAAGCCGCGACCGCAATGGTTACCTGGCCGATATCGAAACCTGCCTGGCCAAGATTCAGGCCGGAGAAAGTTACGAGGTCTGCCTGACCAACCGTCTGGTGGCGCCGCCGCTGGAACCATTCCGTTACTACTGCATACTGCGCCGCGTCAACCCCGCTCCCTATGCGGCCTTCCTGCGCCTGGGCGACGAACTGGCCGTCTGCTGTTCTTCTCCCGAGCAGTTCCTACGCATCGGCGCCCACGGCCACATCTGCACCAAACCCATCAAGGGCACGCTCGCTCGTCAGGACAACCCGGCGGCTGACCGTCAGGCCGCGTTATCTCTGGCCGACTCGGTCAAAGACCGCTCGGAAAACCTGATGATCGTCGACCTGTTGCGCAATGACCTCGGTCGCGTCTCGGAAATAGGTTCCGTTACCGTTCCCAAGTTGATGGACGTGGAATCCTACGCCACCGTGCATCAACTGGTCTCCACCATTACCTCGCGACCCCGCGCCGACGCCGACGTGATCGGCATCATCGAAGCCGCCTTCCCCGGAGGCTCCATGACCGGCGCCCCCAAGGTGCGCACCATGCAGATCATCGACTCACTTGAAACCGATGCGCGCGGCATCTACTCCGGCTCCATCGGCTTCCTGAGCCTGGACGGCGCCGCCGAACTCAACATCGTCATCCGAACCGCGGTCTGCACACCGCTGGAAACCACCGTGGGAATCGGCGGCGCCATCGTGGCTCTTTCCGATCCCGAGGAAGAATTCGCCGAGATCCTGCTCAAGGCAGTCGCGCCCGCCCGCGCCTGCGCCATGGCCCTCGGTCAATCGACCGAACCCGGTATTCTCGGAGCCCAACCCGACGCAACCCCTGTCGTCGCCAACTGAAACAGCCGTACCTGGAGCCTGCGCCATGACCGATATGCAAAGCTTTCGCACCCGCATCGATGCGCTCGATACGCGCATCGTCGCCCTCCTGGCCGAGCGTCTCGATATTTGTCGGGAGGTTGCGATTTACAAAAGCCGTGAGGGCATCCCCATGATGCAGCCGGACCGCATCCGCCAGATCAAAGAACGCTTTGCCGCCCAGGCCGAGCGCCACAACCTGAACCCCGCCTTCCTCGACCAACTCTACGACGTCATCATCGGCGAGAGTTGCCGCCTGGAGGACATCATCATCGACTCCATGGCCGAAAAGGCCGTCGTTTAAACTTACCATGCGCCTGTAGCTCAATTGGTTCAACAGGGAGGTACGTTCCTCGATACAAAAACAAGGTCTATGCAGGGTGCTAGTGCCATAGCTTTCCGCTCCTTTCTCGGTCCCCAGTGAGAAATAACTATTTATGGCCGGCGATAAGCGCGCGCCCGTGGTGATTCGCGATTAACCATGGAAGATCCAGCCGGCTCGGCACGTGCGGCCCAGCCCGGTTCCCTTCATTTCGATCTTGTCGGCGTACTTGGAACAAACTGATCTGGAAGAGCAGCAGTCTCTTAAACTGCCGGTTGCGGGTTCGAGCCCCGCCAGGCGCCCCATTTACCACCTCCAGCTTCAAGCATCATCCCCTAGTTTCTAATCTTTTGGAGACCCTTGTGAGTTCCCCCGCTATTGCAATCCTTCCTCATAATGCCGCCGCCCGTTTGCATGCCTATCTGGATGCCTTTGACGGGTCCTCCGTTTGTCGCTCCGTCGAGCTTCGCCGGAGGATCGGTCCTTTCGGCGATGCCCGGCTCTTTTTTCGGGACAAGCAGTGGCTGGGCGGCTCACAAGGCCGGGCTTTTCTGGCCGAACTGGAGGCTGATCCCTTTATTGACGCCGTTGTGGCCAGGGGACCCGCCTTGACGATTCGCTTTCACGATGATTATGTAGCCGCCCTGGCCGCCCGGCTCGTTGCCGGGGATGACGACCTTCGAGCCGTCCAACCCCTGTCCGGGCAAACCATTGTTTCCGGCTTCGGCGGGCCCAATACCTCCAAGGCTTTGCATGTGGGTCATTTGCGTAATCTGACCCTGGGTCACGCGCTTGGCGCCGCGCATGCCGCCGCCGGGGCCCGCGTTGTCAGCCAGAGTTTGCTCGGCGATTTCGGTCGCTCCGTCTGTGAAGCCATGGCCGGTTTCCTGGCCCGCTACAAGGACGACGATCCCGTCAGCTCCGGTTTGAAACCCGATCATTTCGTAGATCGTTGTTACGCCGCCTACCTGGCCGACAGCGCGAGTGAAGGCGCCGCCTCCAATGATCCCATTGCCCGCGAGATGACGGCAAGGGATGATCCGGCCGAGGACCTGATGCGCCGCTGGATGGCCGGCGAACCCTTCGTGCGCCATGTTTGGAACCGAGTGCGCGGCTGGGTGTTGGAAGGTCACGAGCGCACCTGCGAACGATTGGGCATGCGCCATGACCGTTTCGATTGCGAGGCCGAGCAGGTGCCCGCCCTCCCCGCCCTGATGGAACGCGGCATTCAAGCCGGGGTTTTGACCCGAACGGACGACGGCGCCGTGGTTTATCACAGCGGGCGCGAGGATTTCGAAACCATGGTGCTGATCAGGCCCGACGGCTTCCCTACCGAGCACGCCCGTCTCCTGGCCGTCTACGGCAACATGCTGGAAAACCGCGGGCCCGATGAAACCTACCTGGATCTGGCCGGTCAGGAATGGCAACCCGCCAGCGCCGTGCATATGGACCTGCTGCCCAAACTTTGGCCGGGTTTGAATCATGACTCGCATGTGCAGCTGTTCCACGGCATGGTGACTTTCCAGGGCAGCAAACTCAGCTCCACCGGCGGCGCTCTTCTGCTGGATACCCTGATCGACCGGGTCGAGGCCGAGCCGGCCGTGCGCGCCCTGGACATGCCGGCCGAAGCGGCTGCTGCATTCCTGCTGAAATCCTTCTTCCTGTTCCAGCCCGCGCGCAAGAACGCCGTCTACTCCCGCGAACGCTTTCTGGATGAAAAGACCAATCCGGGTTGGTTGTCGGCGCGCACCTGGTGTGCCGTGGCAAACAGCGGAAACGATGGGGACATCATCATGGACGAAACCCTGCGCTTCGCCGTATTGAATGCTCAGGAGTGGCCGTTTATCCTGGCTCATGCGGTGCGCACCAGAGACCTGAGCGGTCCCTGTTCCTTTCTGCTGCACTATAGCCGTAACCAGCAGGCCCTGCTCGATCGGCCCGAGGGCCGAATCTTGTTGCGCACGGTTCTGAAGACGGCCATGAGAAGCTTGGGCCTGCTACCCGAAGGAGGTTTCTCATGACACTGGAACCCTGCCCCTGGATCTGGCTCAGGGATCGCCTTCAACGCGTCGAGCACGCGGCCTTTTCGCCCCTGGAACACGCTTTTCATTTCGGCGCGGCCGCCCTTGAAGCCGTTCGTCTCTATCAAACCCCGGAAGGCCCCCGCATCTTGGGCCTCGACGCTCATCTGGATCGGATGGACCGGAGTTTACAAGCACTGGGGCTTGCCTCACCGGATCCCGCCTCGATCATCGCCGCACTGACCGAAACCATCCGGGGGAACCGCCTGAAGGAAGGTTACATCCGCCTGCTTGCCTTTGCGGACGGCGATTGCGGCCAACTGGACCCCGGCGCCTTTCCAACGACCTTCACCATTCAAGCCTGGTCTTGTGAAGACCGCACGCCCTCTCCCCCGATGAGCCTGGGCGTCACGGCACTCCATCGCCCCCCGGAACACTGCATGCTGCCGGGGGCCAAGCTGAGCGGTTCCTACCATCTCGACGCCGCCGCCCATCATCAGGCCAGGGCGGCGGGCTTCGACGACGCCCTGATCCGCCATCACGACGGCAGTGTCTGCGAGATGACCGGCGCCAACCTCTTCCTGGTGCGCCGCGGCCGACTGGAGACTCCCGCAATCGGCCATACGATCGCCGGCCTGACCCGGAAACTGGTTCGGGACCTGAGCGCCGACCTGGGTCTGGAATGCATCGAGGCCCGCCTGGATGTGAACGATTTCCAAGCCGCCGACGAGGTCTTTGCCACGGGGACCTTCCATGGAATCCGAGCGGTGCGTCAACTGGAAGACGCGATCTTCCATGCGCCGGGTCCGGTGACCCGCGCCCTCCAGGAGCGCTACCGGCGCTTGCCGAACGAACCCGGTTCAGGTCTCGGCAAGGCCTGGCTGACACCGCTCCCCTCCCCTGCCCCGTCGGCAAAGCCCGCGATCCCCCACGAGATACGCCCCGCCGGGCCGGAGGATGTGCCCGCCGTGGTGGAGGCTCTGACCCTGCTCCTTGCCGAACTGCGCGCCGCCTCCCCCGAGGAATTGCCTTCAGGCGCGGCTGAGACCTGCCGACGGCTCATCGAGGGCTGGGCGCCGGGAACGATTCTCGTCGCCGAAGGCAGGGATGGGTTGACCGGGGTGCTGGCCCTGAACCTGGTGGAAGCCGGCCACCTCGGGTCGGCCTACGGACTGATTCAAGACATTTGGGTAACGCCCGATCAGCGCGCCACGGGGCTGGGCGCCGCGCTGATCGACGCGGCGGCGGACTGGTGCCTCGAGCGCGGCGTCGACACCCTGGAGGTGGGCCTGCCCAAGTACCGCTTCGCTCGTTTGAACGCCACCTGGCGGTTCTACCACCGGGCCGGTTTCCGCGACGTGGGCCCCCGTATGCGGATGGTCCGACAGTGAGCGCGCCGCTTGTTTTTCGTAGTGTGGCCCGGGGCGGCGAAGCCCCGGCCATGCGAGACCGACGGGGACAACCCGTCCCCGGCCTGGAGCGCGATATCCGGCTGGACCACATCGCCGAAGGTTTGCAGGGCTGCCGTTTCGAGGAGCCGTCCATTGATTCCGGTTTATTGGAGACCATGCTTGCCAGGGTACATGATGCCGAATACCTGCGCTTCTTGAGCCTGCCGCACAACGGCGAGTTCAACCCTCGATGGCACGCCCCGGGTGTCGCGCCCGACACCGCGCTGGGTCCCGAGAGTTACGCGGCCGCCCTGCAAGCTGCCTGCTGCGCTCTGGCAGCCGCCGGCGCCTGTGCACAAGGCGAGCCGGTGACCTATGCGCTCTGTCGTCCGCCGGGACATCACGCGGGCCGCGACTTTATGGGCGGTTACTGCCTCTTGAACAACGCGGTATCGGCGGTTCACCGTCTCTTGGAAAGCGGCATGAATCCGGTAGCCCTGATCGATCTGGACTTTCACTTCGGCAATGGTTCGGCGCAACTGACGGCCGGCCGCTCGGATTGCTTTTTCGCCTCCATTCACGCGGACACAAGCAATCATTTCCCCTATACCCCCGAGGGCCTGTCCTCGGGTCAAATGTCGCGTTCTTTCAAGAGCCCGCCCACTCGGGAATCCTGGCTGTCCGCCCTACGTGATGTTTTGGCAGAGGCGGACGCTCGGGGCTGTAAGGTCCTGGTGATCTCCCTGGGCTTTGACATCATCGCCGGTGACCCCCACGGAGGGTGGCAATTGCCGCCGTCCATCTTCGCCGATATCGGCGAGCAATTGAAAGAAACAGGGCTGCCGCTGTGCCTGATCCAGGAGGGCGGTTATCATTTACCCCGGCTGGCCGATTGCGCCGCCTTCCTGTGTTCCGACCTGGTTCCCGCGGGGAATCCGGCATGAGACTGGTAACCCTGGGACCGGAAGGTTCATGCCATGAAAATGCCGCCGCGCACTACCTGCAATTCCACGGTATCCGGGATTACCGAATCATTTTCGTCGACGATATCCTCGCCGGCCTGGAGATGGTGCGAGAGGGACAAGCGGACCAACTGCTACAGTGCAGCGCCCATTTGACGGTGCACCTGGTCACGGAAAAATACCGGCAGGAAATTTTTGTAACCGATACCTTCATCTTCCCAACCAGAGAGATGGTGATCCTGGAAAGACAGGACATAGCGAAGCCCGGAAGCCTGGGCCTCCCCAAACCGACGGAAGGTTACCTGGACGACCTGAGCTACCCCGAGCTGGTTTACGAGACCACCAAACCGGTGGTGGGGCGCAACCTGTTAGCCGGTAAATACCATGCGGGCCTGACCACCCTGAACTACCACACCGACAACCCGGGCCGTTTCCGCATTCGCAAATACATCGGCAAGGTACTCACCACCTGGTTGGTCTACAGCCGAGAGAACTGTTATCGCGGCCAACCCATGGGCGTGCTGCCCAAGGGCGCCTGGCAGCCCGATCAAACACCGCCCGAGACACGTCTCCGGCCCGAGTATGTTGACCTTTAGAAAAAGTCGGTAATCCAATCTCGAAGATCCAGTAGAACTATGTAAAATGCATTGCTATTTAGTTGTGAGGACACATTTCCGGCCGAAAGTGTAAACTTTTGCCGGGGACAGGCTATTGTTGCGCGAGCAACGCATGTCTGTCCCGCGGGACATACCACTCTTGCGCCGGCGGAACAGGTCTGTCCCGCGGGACATACTACTTCCGCGCCGGCAAGACATGTCTGTCCCGCGGGACATACTACTCTTGCGCCGGCGGAACAAGTATGTCCCGCGAGACACACTACTCTTGCGCCGGCGGAACAAGTATGTCCCGCGGGACATACCACTTCCGCGCCGGCAAGACATGTATGTCCCGCACGAGTAAGTTGTTAAATGGGCCGGGAACACGACCCTGGTGGTGAACTGTTTGGGGTTTTTCGCTCGGAAAATGATGTGGTCGGACCTTGGTTTGGGTTTGTGAGGCGGCCTTGACAGGTAGCGTCGCGAGTATTTGGGTTTGCTTGGGCATATCCCGACCGGAGAAAAAGAGGGACAAGGGTTTTCGTTTGAAGCGTTCCATTTCGTAGCCGGGGATTTAAACTCTCCGTCGGCAAAAGCAGTCCCCGGCGCCGTTGGTCAGCTATCGGTCAAGAAAAAAGGCAGGCACGATGAGCTGTGCCGGCATTTGAAGAATCAGGGGGAGAGGACACAGAGGGCACAGAGTATTCCTTACCTTACTCAGCTCTTTCTTTCCTCCGTGCCCTCTGTGCCCTCTCTTCCTTTGTTTTCTGTTTTTTTCTTGGGAG
>JASJCB010000389.1 GCA_030066195.1 Acidobacteriota bacterium | reverse complement strand
ATCACCGGTAAACGGCCGCGCAATGGTGGTGTGATGACTTCGATCCAATACCCAATCAGTGATGTGCATCTGGTGCCCAGGGCCTGCGATCCCAGTGAACCGTTGCTTCCGGGTGATGCGCGTTACGCCGACTGGAACGCCCTCCGCCAGGGCATCGGCTCAGCCGACCTGGAACGGGATCTGAAACGCGCCGATGGCAATTACCACCACGGTATCCTCTGCGGCCATCGCGGTTGCGGTAAGTCCACCGAACTCCTGCGTTTAAAGGACTGGGCCGATCAACACGGATTCCTGGCCGTACACACCGAGGTCGACACCCATTTGGGGCAAATCGACCTGCAATTTTCCGATCTCTTTCTGCTGGCCGCCACCGCGGTCGAAGAGGCCATGAAGGAATTCGGCGAACCCCTGGCCGATGAACTGGTCAAGGGTGTGGTTGCCTGGTTCAATGACATCGTCAAGGAAGACAGGGAAACGATCAAGTCGGAACTATCTATAGAAGCGGGCGGGCAACTGGGCGGACAACTGCCCTTCGGCCTGGCCAAACTGTTTGCCAAATTTACCTCCGGGTTGAAAGCGGGCTCCGACCATGTCTTGAAGGTGCGCGGCAAGATCCGCAACTACCCCGACAGCTTGATCGACCTGACGAATAACCTGCTCTACCACACCAACCGGACCTTGAAAGAAAAGGGCCGCGACAAAGGCATCTTGCTGCTGTTCGACAACCTGGACCGCTACGACCCCGATCAGGTGGATAAGGTGCTGTTCAAGTCGTCGGAATTGATCCGTAAACTCCACTGTCATGCCATTTTCACCATTCCCATCGGTTTGGAGTACGATCCCCCGGGACCCACCCAGGACCATTACGGCTTTTCGGTGGTGCTGCCCATGCTGGCGCTGCGCAAGAAGCAGCACCCCTGGAACGGCACGGTAGACTCGTCGCGCTACCGCGAGGATTTGATTGCCGGTGTGCGCGAGGGTCTGGCCAAACGCTTGGATCTGGACGCACTGTTCAGCAGTCCCCAGTTGGTAGACTGCTTGATTCGCTATAGCGGCGGCTGTATTCGCGATCTGATGCACCTGATCAAGATGACCCATCGGTACTGCGAGGGCGAACAATTCGATGAAAGTGCGGTCAACCGCGCCGTTCAGTTGATGCAATCCACCTACATCCGCCGTCTCAATGATCAGGACTATACGCGCCTGGCCAATATCGCCAAACGCGGTAACGCGGGGCCCAGGGACGAACTGACCGACCGGCTGCTCTACCACCGCTACGCCCTGGAATACCTGGACGACAACAATAAACCCTGGATGGACGTGCATCCCCTGGTGGTGGAGATAGAGGAGTTCCGCGATGCCCTCGGGGCCTTATAAACCGGAGCTCTTTCAACGCGCGGTACCCAATTACCTGGCTGATGAATACACAGCGCTGGCCCGCACCGTGACCAATGGTTTAAGCCGGTTTACCCTGGTGCCCGTTGAATGCGATCAGCCATGGGCCGTTGCCGGCCGTATCCTATGGCAACTGTCCATGGAGTTACAGGCCCAAAAGAAAACCATGGCGCTCTTGTGGGTGGACGGCGATCGATCCGACCTGATCGAGCGTTTCGGTGAGGATAAATACCGGGCTGCCGACGTGCTGGTGGTCCTGGGTTTTACGGGCATCCCCTATACAAGGGACAGGAAGCAGGGACGGCCCGACATCTGGAAACTTTTGAACCAGGAGCGCAGCCTGATCAAGAAGCTGCTGCCGAAGCCCGTGATCTTCTGGTGTGATCCCTGGGTACTGTTGGGTCTTCAGGAGGGGGCGCCCGATTTTTACGATTTCTACACGGCCCACTTCCGCTTCACGGGACCCGAAGGAGAAACCGAAAAGCAGTTCCTCTTCCGCCGCAAACTGGCGCAAATGCTGGGTGAATCCTTGCGGCCGGTGGATTGGCTCGGCCTGATGGGCCGCGATGTCCACGAGGTGCCGCCCAGCATTGCCGATATCTATGTCCCCTTGAAGCTGGGCAAAACACCTACCTCCGAGGAGCGGCTCCCCTTGGAAAAACCGCTGGGGGAACACAAACACCTGGTCATTTCGGGCCCTCCCGGGTCCGGCAAGTCCACTCTGGTGCGGTATATCGGCGGTTCCCTGGGCAGTCCGGTGCAAAACGAGGTGACGTTTCATTTGGGGCGCATGCTGCCCCTTCCGGTGATTCTGAGGGGCCTCGATTTTGACGGCGTGGAAACACCGGGCGGTTTTCTCTCCGCCCTGGCGGCCCAATACAGCAGAGAGCTGGACATAACCGTACAACCCGGCTTGCTCAAGTTCTATCTGATTGCCGGTTGGGGGTTCTTCCTGTTCGACGGCGCCGATGAGGTAGATCAGCAAAAGCGGAGCAAGCTTCAAAAACTGCTGAAAGCCTTGAACAAACTGCCTCATGGAAAGATTTTGCTCACCGGGCGCCCCAATGGTCTGGCGGAATTCCAGCAAGGCATCTTCGCCAAAACCTTCTACCATGTGCTGCCCTTCGACGAGGCCACGATCAGGCTTTTTGTGGAGAAATGGTTCTACTTGCGGGCCCCGTCGCAAAAGGAAGCGGTTGCGCTGAGCGGCATCTTCCTCGAAGCACTGGGAAAAAACAAGTCCCTGGCCGAATTGAAAACCCGGCCGGTTTACCTGACCATGCTCGCCGTGGTTCACGAAACCCTGGGCCGCCTGCCCAACACCCGCGCCGCCGCGTATAAAGCCATGGTGACCGCTTATCTGCACACCTTGGACGCGGCCAGGAAACTCAAGGAACGGGGCGGTAGTGACGTTGTACCGCCGAGTCTGGAAGAGGATCGCCGCCTGATCCTGGAACATCTGGCCTATCGGCTTCACCGCGAGGCTATGGAAAGCCCGGTGTACGAAGAAGGAAAAACAAGCTACTTTCCAACTGAACGGGTCCTTTTGACCAGAATGTCAAAAAAGACCTTACTTCGAATGTTGCGCGATATTATCGGCGACCTGGCCCAAAGCCAACCCAACTTCTCCCTCTCGGCCTCACTCGATGAAAACCCCGAGCTATTGACGGAGCGGATGGCGGCCTACTTCCAATACCGGACGGGCTTTCTTGTAGAAATCATGCCGGATACCTACCAGTTCAGCCATCTGAGCTTTCAAGAGTACCTGACGGCCCGACATATCTACCGGGGTCAATTTACCGGCAAAAACCGCTTCGCCCCCATCGATTACTTGAAAAAGGAACTTATCCGGCCCATGACCGATGATGCCTGGCATGAGGTAGGGCAACTGTTTTTTGCCATCGATGCGGCCGAGGGCAGGGGGAACCAGGACGATCTATTGGAAGCCCTGGTTCCCGATCCGGGTGAGGATTCTTACGAAGGTTTCGTCGTCTTCTGGATCAAGCTGATCAGCGATGGGGATCATAAGTTGAGTCAGGCCTATCTTGAGCAAAAGCTTTCCCGCCTCGCGGCCTTAGCCCAAAATATCGATGATCCGTCGGCCGGCCGGCATTCAATGAGACGCGCTTTATCTTATTGGCCGGAAGCCTGGCTGACTTGCCCACAAGACCACCTGGATAAACTTCTCGATATCTGCGGCAGACCACCTGAGGCAAAGAAAATCCGAAAGCTTTGGCAGATAGTTGGCGATCGCAAGGCCTATTTCTCCTCTTTTGATTGGCAAGGCTTGCTTCAGTCGATTCCCCATAAACATGATTTCTTCCTCGGCGACTTGAGCCTTTGCCTCATTGTTTCGCTGCACGCCCCTACGGGCTTAAGTGTAAATGTTTGGGACTACCTGCCCCTTGAATCGCTTGTTTTCTCACCTGAGCTTCCGAACCCCTCCGGTTTTCGTCCCCAATACCTGGACGAGAGCAGAAGGCTGATATCAGGGCGAAGCGCCCTGAATCTCCAAAAGGGCCGAACTGAAAAAACGACAAATAGACTATGGCATGTAGGAAATCTTGAGGTTTTACGGGGCCAAGTCCTTAGATACGATTTTAGCCTAGGCTCTCCAATTGGCAGACTATTTTTTACCAATCGAACTTTTGATTGGGTTTATCAATTCCTTAACCTTGAAGAGCATTTCGACATGCAAAGTCAACTCCACCCCATTTTTGAGAAGTGCCGTAGGGCAAACTCATTGCCGGAACTGACAGACCATCCGGTCATACAAACCTGCATTATCACCGCGGTGTTCTTCCATGACCTGATCGGAAAGAAGCCCGTCACCCGCAATGCCTTCCTCCAGGCCCAAACACATCTGAAAGAACCGGAAAACTTCTACCTCAAGGATTGGCGCCCCGATGATCCCAGATATAGTTTCTTCCTTGAGAGCCATAAAAAACTATTTGGCCCCGAAACCTTTGGGTCCTATTTAGAAGAAGACCTGAAGCAATATCCGGAAGAGCTGTTCCCCATTACCTGGGAGAAGGTAGAAGCTGCATGCCATGCACGTTTGGACCAGTTGATCGAGGGAAGTTGATTTTTTACAAAATACATCCCGATAAGGTGTAAGTAGTGCGATCGGTCGAAAAATCATCAATTTCTTTACATAACGGGTCGTTTTTTGTAGGGGATCGAGCTCTCTTCTCGGGAAAAGGTCTACCTGGAACTGCCGAAGGTAGCATCATTCCTGGTTTGTGATCATGGAATACCCGGTTTATGCCAACTTATGTCCCGGAAAAGGTATCCTATCAAACATGAGGTCGGGGTTATCGAGAAAGGAGAAAGATGCGGCGCGACAAGCTTTCGAGGACCAAGACATTCAATCCGGCCACCGTTTCACATTGATTGAAGGCTTAGTGCACCCAATCGATGCTAATGCCATACGTTTTTAGGAGGCAGGCCAACGCGCGACATATGATTGGTTGGTTCATCAGAAGAAACAAGATAGCATTTAGCCGGGGTTACACTCTGAGCAACCGGTTCTTCACCAAAAGCTCACAAATCCCTTTTTGATCCGGTGGATAGCAACAACCTTTCGAGGAGATTTCCTATGAAGCATCATGTGAACGATTTGTATGTAACCGTGGCGCATCCTCATGGAGAGATCGAAGTTCCACTAAGGGATTGGATTGCAGCAGGCCCAGGTGAAAGAAAATGGCTTTCTCCAATAAAGCTAACCGACAAGGATGGCAAAGACGTCAGCCTGAATCATCTTCCGTTAAAGTATAGAAACAATTCAATCTCCAGGCTACTTATTTCAATCGGCATCATAAAAAAACCGTGGCCGTAAGGCCGGATCGGTTCCGGCTCCCGACTCTCATACAAAAAAGTGCCGGGTGTCCAGCGGGCGTCATCGGGCGATTCCCATGAAGGGGAAGCGCCGCCCAAGGAGATGATCTCCAGGCTTCAGGAACTCATGCATTTTTCATTTCCCAAATCCCTTCCGCCGGCATTGGGCTAAAGCAGGGCAGCCTGGAGCAGCCTGTTTTTATGAAGAGAGATTATCGTTATAATGGAACAATGCTTCACATCGTCCGCATTCGCCAAAGTCAGGAGCAGCCGTTGTCACCCTTTTTCCAGCAACAAGAAGCCCAACTGAAAGCCTTTTTCAATCATCTGACGAACATCGACCCCAAGCAGTTTCATTTGCACGGCTTTGAAAGACCCCACGTATGCAATGCATGGATTCCGGCTCTGCTCAGCGCCGACCGTGCAGATTTAGACGCCTGGGTATCGGCGCACATTCCCCACACCTGGTTCCACAACTTCCCGAACGGCTTAGATCTACCTACCATCACCGGCCTGCACGGCATTGCGCGTGTGCGACAATTCCTGGCCATGAATCAGTTCACCGGTATCGCCTTTTACCGGCCCACGGAATGGGAGGCACGGGAATTGGCCGCGTATTTCTGCGATGCCTACGACGGAGGAAGATTATTTGACTTGCTTTGTGCATATTGGTACCGACACTTTGTCACCAACCCCGACGCCCTTCTAAAGGATGTGACGGCCCACAGTATCTCTGCTGTGGACCTCATCCAAGGCAAGGAACCAACTTTCCCATCGATCCATCCCAGTTTAGGCCGCTGCTTCCTCACCGGTCGCCTCACCAGGAACATCCTCTGCAACCAACTTCCCTGG
>JASJCB010000086.1 GCA_030066195.1 Acidobacteriota bacterium | reverse complement strand
CCGTAGGTAAAGTCCACGCCTTCGAAGCGGATCTCGCCTTGAACCCGACCTGATTCTCGCGGTTGCTCGGGGTCGCGAATGGTGAAGTCCGTCTCCAGCAGGTCCAGAATACGGCGGGTGGACGCCATGGCCCGCTCGAAGAGATCGATGGTCTGGCCCAGGCGCGTGAACGGCCAGAGCAGGCGTTGGGTGAGGAAGATCAACACGCTGTAGGAACTCACGGCCAGGGTGCCTTCGAAAGTCTTCAAGCCGCCCAGAACCAAGGTGAAGAGAAAACCGGCCAGAACGGCCATGCGAATCAGCGGTATAAAGGCGGAACTCATGCGGATGGCCCTGGTATTGGCGCTTAGATAGTCCCGGCTCAAGGCTTCCACGCGCGCCAGTTCCTTGTCCTCGGTGGTAAAACCGCGAATGGTGGCCATGCCGCTGATGTTATTGGCCAGGGTGGCGCCTAAGGAGCCGGCGGCATCGCGGACGGCGCTGTAACGGGGCCCCAGGTTTTTCTGAAAATACATGCTGCCCAGGAAGATAAGGGGAATGGGTAGGATCGCCAGAACGGCAATGGTGGGTTCCAGGTAGAAGAAAACCAGGCCCACCAGGAAGGTGGACACCAGCAATTGGATGATTTCATTGGCGCCGTTGTCCAGGAAGCGTTCCAACTGGTTGACATCGTCATTGATGGTGGCCAACAGGTTGCCCACGCTGTTGTCCTCGTAGAAGGCCATGTCCAAGCGCTGGACGCGGTCATAGGTGTCCAGGCGTAACGCGTGTTGGAGGGACTGGGCAAGATCGCGCCAGGTGACGGAATAGAGGTATTGGAAGACCGATTCGAGCGCCCAGATGACGAAGGTGGCGATACCCAGAACGGTGATTTGACTCTCCGGCGTTTCGAAACCCAGCCCGGCGACGAAACTCTCCTCGCGCTTGACCACCACGTCCACGGCCACGCCGATCAGGATTTCGGGGGCGATATCGAACAGTTTGTTCAGCGCGGAGTAGAGGGTGGCCAGCACAATCCGCAACCGCCAGGCGCGGGCATATCGGAAAAGGCGAATCAGGGCTTCCATGGCGTGCACCTCCCGGTTCCCAAGAAAACCCATTCTAGCGGCGGGGGTAGGGAGCGTCAACTCGCGGAAGTAAAGGGTTGTTCCAAAACGATTTGGAACTGGCGCTCGCGGCGATCCTCGGCCCAGGTGTAGAGGGCGATGCGGTCCAAGGTCACGGTAACGTCCAGGGGCGGCAGTTGGTCGGCCCAGGCCAGGGCGGCGCGACGACCCGGCGCCTTGTACTTGCGGATGGGCCGGGCGATGGTGATATGCGGTAGGGGCGGGCGATCATCGGGTTTGGCGTCCACGGCGGCTAACAGCGGATCGCGCAGTTCGCCGATCAGGTCGCAGGCGGTCTCGCGTCCGACGGTCACCTCCAGGGACAAGGCGGAGCAGCGTTTCCGTGACGGCAGCGCCGTCAGGCCGCCCAGGGTAATCTGAAACGGCGCGTGGTCGATTCGGGCAAACAGCGGCGTCAGGTCGGCTTGACGCGCCGGGTCCATGGCGCCGAAGAAGGCCACGGTCATATGGACGTCCTCGGGCACGAAACCACGGCACTCGGGCGGCATGTCCTTCAAGGCGTCGTAAAGCCAGGGCGCGGATATGGGGACGGCGGCGAACCAATTGGGTTTCACGAGATCCTCCAACAAAAAAGCCCCCGCCGGAAGCGGAGGCTTTTCGTCAAAGCGATCACCCCGGCAACCTAAAAGGTTTGGGTGTCGCGGATAATGTATTTCATGGGGTTTTGAGCTTTGCCGTCCTTATGGACCTCGTAGTGCAGGTGCGGCGCGGTGGAACGACCGGTGTTGCCCACATAGCCGATCAGGTCGCCGCGCTCCACGCGTTGGCCCTTGGAGACGTTGAAGTTGTGCAGGTGCCCGTAGCGGGTGCGAATACCGTTGCCGTGATCGATGGTCAACATGTTGCCCATGCCGCCGGAATAGCCCTTGGCGGTGACCACACCGCGTGCGGGCGCATAAATGGGCGTGCCCGTCTGCGCGGAGATGTCGATGCCGTTGTGCCAGGTCCGTTTCTTGGTGAAGGGATCGGTGCGCATCTTGAAGCTGCTGGAGATCCAACCCCGCGCGGGCAGAACGGAAGGCGTGGCGTCAAGCATTTCGCTACGCTGTTGGAAGGCCTTGTTGAGATCCTCGAAGTGGGCTTCCAGGAGTTCGGATTTTTTGTTCAGCATGCCGAGGTCGTAGCGAAGGTAAGGATTCAGCTCCGCATCCAGATCGGGACCGCCGATGCCGGCTTCCTCGGGTGCTTCCACCCCCACGAAGCCGGCCAGTTTGGTCGCCTTCTCCTCGAAACGGTTGAGGGTCTCCTCCATCCGAACCGAGTTGCGGTGGTATTCCTCGTTCGCCAGTTCCAAGTGCTGGATTTTCTCTTCCAGGTCGGCAACCTTCCTGGTGTGGCCGGGTTTGGACAGGGCAAAATAACCCAATGCCGCAAGGGCCGCCAGTCCGGTGACCGCGGCGCCGGCCAGTGCCGTCAGTCCGTATTTAGACACCTGAAACTGGCTATGCTCACCTTTATCGTCTTTAAAGACGAGGATATTGTACTTTTTATTCTTCATTCCGCCAATGTTACCTTACGAGCCATGTGGGATGGGGTAAGCCGTGAATTCGGCGCCCGAACACGCCTTGGAATGTATCGGCGTGACCATTTGCGAACCCAAAAGAATGTATCCATGGGTCTCCTAAATGTCTTAAGAAGCGTAAGTTAACCAAGCATTTGCTTGTTCCTGAAAACAACTCTGTGCTTGGGTAACACCCCATTAAAAACAAAAATGCTAGTTATTTCCAGCATTTTTTGTCTTCCACGGCAAATTTAGGGACCTCACGGACCTTTATTCTTCTTCGTCGACTTCGTCGTCACCGGCCAGTTCGTTGGGTACGCCCAAAAGGCGGCAGTAGCCTTCATAGATGGTCAGCAGGCCTTCCTTCTCGCTTTGCAGAACGGCCAGGCGTTCCTTGACGGCGGCCAGTTCCCGTTCGACCTCGGCCTCGATACTCTGAATTTCCTCGCGGGTATCCGTCAGCCGCTGTTCGTACTTCTCCCTCTTTTGCGCATCCATGTGACTCACTCCTTAGAAAAAGCGCGGGTATCGAATCAGTTCCCTACCATACCGCAAACCCTGCCGGATCGGAAGCAAAACGATGCCTTGGCATGCCTTGGCAAGTCGGCTTCCACCCGCCTCGGGGTATCCATAAGGACTTGTCGAAATCGTGAGGGGAGCCGTTGTCAACTCCGAATCGATCACAATCGACTCGATTCTTCCCCGGAAGACATCAGTAGCCGGTGTCCGGTACTCGATTCTTCCCGGGAACACATGAGCAGTCGGCGTCCGGAACTCGATTGTTGCCGGGAACAATCGAGTTCTGGATTGTAGGGACTTTGTTGCTAATGGGAAGGCATTTTTCGACTAAACGGACGTTTATGCGGCCTGATATGCTGTCTGGTTGTTTTATGCACTGCCCTTCGACTTTGACGAGGTCCTGACGGTCCAAAGCCGGGACCAGGACGGTGGAGGTTGTCAATAAGTGCTTACCGGCACGGCCCGGGTTTATTCCCGGCCGTGGAAGTACGGTTCCGGATTTCAGAGGGTGCCTCCTCAGCTCAGGGATGATTTTGCCCACGCGGCCCTACCTGTCGGCACAACTGCCCGAGATCGAGATCGCGAAAATGTGCATACCGGGTTACGAGCATTAGGACGCGGCGAACCTATCCGCCTCCACATGATCGATAAGGCGGGCTCCATGAGCATCGCGATAGAATTCGGGCAGAGCTCGCGCATTCCACACATCGGGAGGGAGAGTGCCCGTCAGATTCGGGTGCTTTCTTTCGTGCCGGGAGAAGGTCTTGTCCTGGTTGGTAAACCCCCGCGAGCGGGACGGCTCGCGGGGTCTTCGTTTTTTGGGTTAGGCGTTGCCGACCAGTTTCTTGTGTGCTTCGATCAGTTTTTCAACGACCGCGGGATCGGTCAGGGTGGTGATGTTACCCATTTTGTGGTACTCGTGCTCAGCGATTTTTCGTAGGATGCGGCGCATGATCTTGCCCGAGCGGGTTTTGGGCAGGCCCGGCGCCACAAGCGTCAAGTCGGGGCGGGCAATTTTGCCGATGTCCGAGGCCACTTGTTCGCGAACCATGGCAACGATCTCATCATTCGGTGTACTCGCCGCCTCGTTGTTTACGATGACGAAGGCGAAGATGCCCACGCCCTTGATGTCGTGGGGGTAACCCACCACGGCCGATTCCGCAACGATGTCGACGGCGTTGATGGCGGCCTCGATCTCGGCGGTGCCCAGGCGGTGGCCGGAGACATTGAGGACATCGTCAACACGGCCGGTAATCCAATAGTAGCCGTCTTCGTCGCGGCGGCAACCGTCACCGGTGAAGTACAGGCCCTTGTAGGTAGAGAAGTAGGTTTCCAGGTAGTGTCTGTGGTCGCCGTAGATCGTGCGGGCTATACCGGGCCAGGGGTGTTTGAGGCATAGGTGACCGGTGACGCCGTTGCCTTCCTGCTCCTCGCCCTTTTCGTTGACGATGACCGGTCGAACACCGTAGAAGGGTAGGGTGGCGGAACCGGGCTTCAGGTCATTGACCCCGGGCTGCGGTGTGATCATGATGCCGCCCGTTTCCGTCTGCCACCAGGTGTCCACGATGGAGCAGCGCTCCTGGCCGACCACCTTGTAGTACCATTCCCACGCCTCGGGATTGATGGGCTCGCCCACGGTGCCCAGGACACGCAGGCTGCTGCGGTCGTATTTTTTTACCCACTCGTCTCCGCAGGCCAAAAGCGCGCGAATGGCGGTCGGCGCCGTGTAGAAGATATTGACCCTGTGACGTTGGACGACGTCCCAGTAGCGACCGGCATCCGGGTACGTGGGCGTGGATTCGAACATGACCGTGGTTGCCCCGTTGCACAGCGGACCGTAGATGATGTAGCTGTGACCGGTGACCCAGCCGATATCGGCCACGCAGCAGTAGATGTCGCCGTCCTGGTAATCGAACACGTATTGGTGGGTGAAGGAGGCGAAGGTCAAGTAACCGCCGGTGGTGTGCACCGCGCCTTTGGGTTTCCCGGTGGAACCCGAGGTATAGAGGATGTACAGCGGGTCTTCCGAGTCCATCCAGACGGCGGGGCAGACCGAGCGCTGGGTATCCATGGCCTCTTCCAGCCGGATGTCGCGGCCCTCGACCATGGGCACGTCCAGGTCGGTGCGTTTGGCCACCAAAACGTGCTCCACACAGTGCACGCCTTGCAGAGCCTGGTCCACGATGGCTTTCAGGGGGATCGGCTTGCCGCCTCTCAGGCCCTCGTTAGCGGTGATCACCAGTTTGGCTTCGCAGTCCAGAATGCGGTCCTTCACCGAATCGGCGGAGAAACCGGCGAAGACGATGGAGTGGATAGCGCCGATGCGGGCGCAGGCCAACATGGTGACGGCCAGTTCGGGAATCATGGGCAGGTAGATGCAGACCCGATCGCCTTTGCCCACGCCCAGCGATTGCAGTACGTTGGCGGCGCGACTTACGCCTTTGTACAGTTCTTTGTAGGTAATTTTGCGGCCGTCGCCGGGCTCGTCGGCTTCCCAAATAATGGCAGTTTGGTCGCCGCGTTCGCGCAGATGCCGGTCCAGGCAGTTGTGCGACGCGTTCAATTTGCCGCCGGAAAACCAACTCACCGCCGCGTCGCTGAAGTCTCCGTCCATTACGCGGGACCAGGGATGAAACCAATCCAGGCGCGCGGCCTGCTTCCCCCAAAATCCCTCGGGATCTTCAACCGATTCTCGGTACATTTCGTCATAGGCGGCGCGGCTCTGAATTTGGGCGCGGTTGCGGATGTGGTCCAAGACGGGATAGATATGCGTTTCGTGGCTCATCTCGTCCCTCCTTTACTTTGTGTTCGGGTGAATGGAATGCGGAACCCTTCCATTACTCATTCTGACCCGTTTCGAAGGGATGTGCAACAGGCGATTGAACGCTTATAATAGGTACGCGCTTCTTCCTGGAGGGCCTCATGCAGAACATCTACTTCCAAGTACCCGAATACCAGTCTGACGGAAGTTTCTGCACCACGGAATATCGATTCCAAGGCGATGAAGACTCCGGTTGGATGATTATTCGTAACGGTCGCCTCCACCAGGAATTGGGTCGGGGTTATGTGCCCGTTCGCACTCGATACTGCGGTGTTTGCTCCACCGATCTGGCCCGGCGATTCCTGCCCTATTCTCTGCCGCAGATCATCGGTCACGAAGTGGTCGGCGAATACGGCGGCCGACCGGTTGTCGTAGAAATCAACGCCTCTCACAAGGCGCTCGGCCGCGGGTGGGAAGACTGTCCCTGGTGCGCCTCCGGCTGGTCGAGCCAATGTCCCGAGCGCATTACCCTGGGCATCGATCGTTTGCCCGGCGGCTTTGCACCCTGGCTCCTGGCCCCGCGCCACGCGGTAGTTCCCATCCCGGAGGGCATCGATCCCCTGGTCGCGGGGTTGACCGAGCCTCTGGCCGCCGCCCTGCGCGGCGTTGAGGTCACCCGGCCGCGCGACGGTGAGCGGACGGCCGTTCTGGGTCCCCGGCGATTGGGCGCGCTGTGCATAGCCGCCCTGGCCGGGTTTCGTACCAAGCACGGGACCTCTTTTACCATTACCGCGTTGACGCGGCATGCTCACCTGGGCGAGCTTTCCATGGGTCTGGGAGCGGACGAAGTCGCCGACCCAAGCAAGGGCATGGCCGAGGGTTCCTTCGACATCGTGTTCGACACCACCGGTACCCCGGACGGATTTGAACTGGCCCTGCGTCTGGCGAAACGCGCGGTGCACTTGAAATCCACCCACGGCCGTAGCGTCATGGGTTTGAGCCGGCTCAGCGATCTGGTGGTGGAAGAACAGGCGATTCTGCCCTGCCGACTCGAATCGCTTGATTTTCACTGGCCTTGTGAGACAGAAGCCGGTTTCCCTCCCCGAACCAATCCCAACGTCTATGTCTCACCCTCGGTGCCCAAGGAAATGCTGCGAGGTCTGGCCGTGATCGATCCCCACCGCTTTCACCGGCTTCCCCCGAATGAGGCCTGGTTCTACCTGCAACAACCCGGCGGCCTGACCGAGGGCTCGCCCCTCCCCCGTTTCGATTTGGCGATTGCCGGCAGCTTGGGCGAATTGGACACTGTCATTCGTCCCGTCGGCGGCTCTTCCGGTTCCCTACTCAGGCCGGGCGGCGCCGTCATGCTGGTCTCGAACGAGACCAATCCCCTTACCGAAGCCGTGTGCCGACAAGGGTTGGTAATTCACAGTTCCCGTTGCGGCGATTTCCGCCCGGCACTCGAGATCATAGCGAACAACCCGTCTATTGCCGCCGCCATGCGGGAAAGCATGATCACCCATCGTTTCCCGCTGAACCGGTTGGCAGACGCCTTCAAAACGGCGGGTGACAGCAGAAAAAGCATCAAAGTTATGGTCGAGGTAACCGCGCCGTCCGGTAGAGAACGTGCTTAGTTCACCGCGGGTATGGCGGAAAAAGTTCAAAAGAAGATACTTTGTGAAGCATCCCGCTTGCCTCCCGGCTTTTTTTGCAGTAATTTGTTAAAGACGATGGGAGAGCCGCAATGTATCCGCTTGAGGATGCCCGGGCGGCTGTAGTCAGGGGAATACGATTTGAAAACTGCATTTGTATGGGGGGCCCTGCTTTGTCTGAGCCTTGCCGGAACAGCAAGCGACCAGTTCGAAATGACGCGGACTTTGACCGGCAAGGACGGAAAATGTCAGTCCTATGAGTTGGACCGCACGCCTCGCACCGACCGGATGCTCAACGATCACCTGGCCGCCTTGAAAAAGAACCCGGGCGACTTTTCAATGCAACTTCAGGTTGCTATGGACTACCTTGCCCTGGCCGATGACCACAAATGGAACTACCTGGAAAACGCAGCCGGTCATCTAAGAAAGGTACTGAAGGCCTTCCCTGACAACCCCTTTGTTTCCATGCAACTGGGACGTGCCGTGGGGGGGCGCGCTTTGGACACCCAGCCTTCTACCTTCCAGCGCCTGCGCTGGGCCCGCGAGGGTTACAAATACATGGACCGGGCCGTCCGCCTGGCTCCTAATGACGTTTTCTTACGCTTGCTGCGTGCTGAGGCGCAACTGCTGTCGCATCCCATCCTGCGCCGCCACAAGCCCCTGCAACAAGACGCTCGCCGGGTTCGCGACTTCATGACCGGCGATGCCTTCGCGGGTCTTCCCGATATGCAGAAGGCGCGCATGCATCTTTTCGTGGGCAACTTCCTGCAGAAATCCGACTCGAGTTCCAGGGAAATGTTCCGCCACTGGGAACTGGCGCGGGTCCTGGGCAAGGATACGCCGATCGCCGAGGAAGCAAGCGCCCGCAAAATGGGTCGTTGGCAAAGCGTGGGCTACGCCGGGGAATAAAGCGCCGGCCCGATTCCACACGGGTAAGCTTGCCTGTCGTTCCAAAAAACGCCATATTTAGTCATGGAGGTTTCCCATGCTGTGGCTGGTCTTCCTATTGATTTGGGACGAACAATTGATCCTGACCAACGGCAGTCAATTGACCTGTGACCGCTACGATACTACCTACGATTCCGTTATTGTGCAACAGGGTGGATGGACCTTTGTGATGTCGCGAGACGTCGTCGATTGGGAACGCACCCGGGCGTTACATCGTGAGGAACCGGTCGAAACCCCTCGGGAAACCGAACCGGTTGAGCGTTCACCGGATAAGCCGCTTATGATTGCGAAACTGGATGTTCGCAAGGCAAGCATCATCGATCTCATCCGTTTCCTGGCCGATATGCGCGATATCAACCTCTATATCGATCCCTCGGTGGAGGATGTGAAAGTCACCTATCGGCTTCGCAATATCCGTTGGATCACCGCCATGAACCTGGTCTGCATGAACGCCGGGCTGGCCGTGGAATTGAACGGCAACCTTCTTTCGGTAGATGCATGGTAATGCCGGTTTTCCGCTATCGCGGTACACTGGTCCTGCTAATGCTCCTGGCGGGCTGCGGCTCCTCCCCCAGGCAAGGTTCAGGTTTGCCCGAGGGCCCGCCCCACGGTCGCGGCAGCGCCGTGGTCGGTGTCGATTACCAGGGTGACTACCCCACGGAACCCCTGGCCGTCACTCCTTTTCACCGGATCGACCCAAGGTTCCTCGGGCAGGCGCATACCGCACCCTCCCTATTCCCTTTCGACGATCAGTTGCTTTTATCCGGTTACGGTCCCCGGCTGTTGGCGATGAGAGTGGACAACGGCCGAATCGACCCCGTCAAAACCCCGGAGCCAGGGCCCGTTTACGGCGTTTCTGTATACGAAAACCACCTGGCTTTTTTGACCAGGGACCGGATTTGGGTTCACCGAGAAGGTCAAATGGCCTTGTTGATGGATCTGGACGAGCCGCTTTCACCGCAACCGGGTCGAGCGCTTTTCCCCAGCCGGTTCGCTTTCGCCGGGGATCGCGTCCTGGTGCCCCGAGATGGTTCCCAAGCCTCGGGCAACCTGGTCGACTTGAAAGGCCGAACAATTGCACGGGCTGTCGATTCCGACCTGATTGCCGGCGATGAAACCCGACCCCGCGCGACTCATTGGGGATACGCCGACGGGCTTTGGGTCGCCGCCTATAGCTTCTATCCGCGCCTGGTGATCTTCGATCCCGACCTGAACCGCGTCGACGCCGTGGACTTTCATTCACCGGCAACGCTTGCCTATGATCACCGTCGCGAGAAAGCCGCCGCGCAAGGCGCCGACAGAATTTTGCAGCGCCCCTTGTTCACGCATCTGGAGGTAAGGAACGGGGCGGCCTTTTTGCTGAGCCGAGGTTGGTTCCACCGCGTCGACCTGACGAGCGCCGAGGTAAAAGTCTACCTTCTACACACGTCCGAACAAACAAAAACGGGCAAACCGAAACGTTTCAAGTTCTCGTCCTTTGCCCTGGTCGCCGATCGGCTGGTCGTGGGGAGCGGGTCTGCCGCAAACGGTCTCTTTGCGACGCCTGCCGGTTTTTTTAAGGAAGGGGGGCCGGCAAACAACCAATGAGCCTGCCGGCATAGGATGGGCGGCATATAGTGCAAACACTCGAGTGCCTGCCTAATTGCCACCATCATCGCACATGGATTTGCAGTTGACCGCACCGGTGCATACCAGGTTGCACTGATCGCCGTCGCCGCCGCGCATGTTAACCAGGTCTTCTTTAGACAGACGAGTAATTTTTCCTTTCAAACTGTTTAAGCCTTTTACTTTTTCGATCATTGCGTCATCTCCTTTAACAGACATGCAAAGGCATCCCGGTCTCTGAGCTCGAGACCGTCTCGCCGATGAGGCGTGGACCCTGGTATGTGATTTGGGATTGTCGACCAGGGGGCATCTCGTCACGGGTCAAGTAACTCGTTTGCCCAGTGCATGTTTCAGTTGTTTACAGTGTTTGTTAATGCTCTCACCCAATCCTGAGTATAATTACGACTCACCGTTGTTTTTGTTCTAAATTTTTATTCCAGTCCGGGCCTGTTTTACTGTTTCTTTGCAAAAATCTACGCCCATGCCTTGCTAAGGGGAACACGTATCATATTCCGGATAAACAGCTTGATAAATTACTGGACACCGTGTTAAATTGTCAACAGAAAAGTGTTCCAGGCCGCGCCGGCCACGGAAAAACCAACCGCCCGCGTCTCTCGAGACCACCAAGGGACGGACACATCCATCAGGCAAGGACGGCCGGTCATGGACCGAAAATTAAGCTTTACCGGGGGCGCTTTCGGCGCCCTGCTTCCCTTCTTTATCTTTCTGTCAGGCGTCGCCTGGCTGGCCCTGGCCGGCGCACCCGACGAGCGCGGATTTTGGCCCGTTTTGCTGGCCGCGCTGGGAGTGTCGCTGGGACTCGCAAAAGACCGCCGTCATTGGTGTTCCGTGGTTTTGGACGGCATGAGTCGACCCCTGGTCGCTCTAATGATTCTCTCCTGGTTATGCGCCGGAGTTCTGGCCAACCTGATGAATGCATCCGGCTTCGTGGACGGCCTGGTCTGGGCCGCCGGCACCATGGGTGTTACGAAAGGTTTTTTTGTCGCTACGTCATTTTTGATCTGTTCTGCCGTTTCCACGGCCACCGGAACAAGTTTGGGCACCCTGATTTTGTGCGCGCCCCTGCTTTATGCCGCCGGCCCCAATCTGGCTGCCGATCCGGTCTGGCTGATGGGCGCTATTTTAGGAGGCGCCACTTTCGGCGACAATATCTCGCCGGTATCCGACACCACCATCGCCTCGGCCTCCACCCAAGGAGCTGAAATGGGCGCGGTGGTGCGTAGCCGCATGAAATATGCCCTGCCGGCCGCGGTTTTTGCGGTTATCGGTTTTGCGATTCTTGGCGGAGATTCGCCCGCAAGCGCGGATCAGGCCGCGGTTACAGGTTCCCCCAAAGGTCTGGTTATGGTTTTCGCGCCCGCCCTGGCCGTTTACCTGCTACTTCGCGGTCGCCACCTGCTGGAAGGACTCATGGCGGGCATCATCGCCGCGATCGTCATCGGTCTTGCGGCAGGAACCATCGAGCCGGGCAGCCTGATGATGATCGACCAGGACAATTTCATCGCCCGCGGGTTGATTGCGGAGGGCATGGAAAAAGGCGTGGGCGTGTCCATCTTCACCCTGTTGCTCATGGGCCTGACGGCAGCGGTGGAGGCAACCGGCATTTTGGAGCACATGGTCAATCGCATGGAACGGGCCGGCAACGCGGCGACGGCCGAGAGACATATCGTCACCCTGACCAGCGCCGCGGTTCTACTGACCACCCACGCGGCGGTGGCGATCCTGACGGTAGGCCCGTTTGCGGCGCGCGCCGGCGCTGAAACCAAAATCGATCCCTGTCGCCGCGCCAACCTGTTGGACCTGACCGTCTCTACCTGGCCTTTTCTTCTGCCCTACTTCATCCCCACCATTCTGGCTTCCGCATTGACGGCGGGAGCCGGCAGCGCCCCGAAACTAAGCGCCCTGGCCATCGGCATGCACAACCTGCACTCATGGGGTCTGGCCGCTGTTTTGCTGCTGACCATCACCGTCCTGAGGCCCAAAACCTAAGCGATTCCCGGCAAAACGGCGATGCTTCGGTAGTTTGTGCTACAATCGGCCCGCCGACACCTAACGCGCCTTCTCAAGAGGATCTCTATGTCTCTTTTGCAGCTTTATCTCATCGCCGGTCTTGTGATCCTGTGCATCAACACGCTCCTCTGGCTGGTCAGCCTTCCGCTTAAAAACGCCAGCATTATCGACCCGGTCTGGTCTCTACTCTTTCTGGCTGCCGCCCTGGTTCCCTTTGTCAGCGGTTTCGACCAATTGAACCCACGTCAGATCCTCATCATGACCCTGGTCATCGCCTGGAGCCTGCGGCTGGCCCTGTACCTCACCTGGCGCAACTGGGGCGAGGGCGAGGATTTCCGCTACAAAAAGTGGCGGGAAGCGGCCGGCCCGCCCTGGTGGTGGCTATCCTACTTCAAAGTCTTCGTTCTCCAAGGTGTTCTGGCCTGGATCATCTGCATTCCCCTCCTGGCCGCCCAGGTCGGCAGTGACAGCGCCTTGGGCCTCCTTGACCTGGTTGCCGTTGCGGTATGGTTCGTAGGCTTTGCCTTCGAAACCCTGGGCGATTGGCAGTTGACCCGTTTTCGGGGTAATCCGGATAACAAGGGCAAGGTCCTGAATACCGGTGTATGGCGCTATACCCGACATCCCAACTACTTCGGCGACGCCGCCCAATGGTGGGGTTTCTACCTGATCACGGTATCGGCGGGCGCCTGGTGGACCCTCTACGCGCCGCTGTTGATGACCGGCCTGCTGCTGAAGGTATCCGGTGTGGTCCTGCTGGAAAAAACCCTGGTCAAGACCAAGCCGCAATATAAGGAATACATAGAAACAACGCCCGCCTTCTTCCCCTGGTTTCCAAAGAAATCAGGGAGTTGACTGTTATAGAAATTGAAATGCCTCGAGGTTTACGATATGGCTGTTCCTTTATCGGAATTCAAGAAAGATCGTGATATTTGGGACCAACGTCTGACGGAACTGAAAACCGGGCAAGTGAAGGGATTATCCATCGAAGCTTTCTTCCGGGAAGTCAGACAGCGTTGATTTGCTCGGTTAATCGTTCGCCTTAGTTCCGGAAAGATCGACTGGGTGACATTAAGGACTGAAATAAGAAACAACGCCCGCCTTCTTCCCCTGGTTTCCGAAGAAATCAGGGAGTTGAAGACGGGCGCTGTTTGAACAGGGGACCCGCATCGCCCTATTGCAATCGTCGAACCCGGAAGCCCGGCTCCGATACCGAACCCGCTCGTGGGGTTGAGTTTACCGGCCGCCTGAAACGGTTAGGTGAGAGGTTGGACGCGGCGGTCGGTAAGGGTCCGGCATCGGAGCCGTTCTTCCTCGGGTCTCGGCTTAGAGATTTTCGAACTTGCGTTTTAACACGTATTCCTTGCTGGTGACGTAATCTTCCATGCCGCGCACCTTGTTCTCGATGGAATCGAACTTACGGTGCAGCTCGTCCAGCGCCTCACGTTGGGAGGCGAAGCGAGGACGCCGGGGACGACACGCGTCTTCCGGAAGGGGCGGCACGCAACCGTAAACCCTGTCCTCGCGGGGCATGATGAAAATACAAATCACGTATAGCAAAGGAGCCAGGCCGCTACTGAAAATGGTGCCCAGAACGAAACCCATGCGTATCCACAGGCTGTTGACACCGAAATGCTTGGCCAGCCCGCCGCAGACACCGAAAAACATGCGGTCGTTCGCCGAACGGTATACCGTGTCCGACCGGTTGATCCTATGTTTCCTGTAATACCTCGTCATTGCGCTCTCTCCTTGCGAACCCGGTTTTCAGAATCAGTATACGTCGTAATAGTGGTCGCGGCCGGAACGTTTCCGGTTGTTGAGGATATAGAAGATCAGACCGACACCGATCAGGACCATACCGGCCTTGGAAAAAATAAGGCTGACCAGGCTGCCCAGCAGTGAGAAGAAAACGCCGATCAGGCCGATGCCCACATGGAATAGGGCATTGAGCACGATCAGACCCAAAACGACGGCAATAACCACCCCTATCCAATTATTCGATTTCATGACTCACTCCTTTGCAATCTTTCAGCGGCAATGATTTCTTCCAGCGTATCGATGCGGCGCTGCATTTCCTCGGCTCGAGCCAGCAAGACCTCGGGAGGATCGTAGAGCTCGGGAATCGGCGGGGGTTCTACCGGCTTTTTGCGGCTCATCCGGAAGGACTTGTGTTCGGACGGAGCCTTGACCCGCGTGATCAACTGGCTCAACAGCTTGTATCCCAAAACTATGGCCGTTATTGCTACTGCTGTTTCTAAGGGTTCCATACCACCTTCACCTCGCTTTTGACTTGATGGAACGACACGGAAGACGGGAGCGCGTCGGCACTCCCTCATCCGTGTATGCCCTTATTAATTGGCGGCAGCCGTCTCTTCGTTCTTGCCCTTGGCTTTGGCGGAGGGTTTGGCGCCGGCAAGCTTTTTCTTCAGGCGGGCCAACTCCTCGTCAACCTTGTTGCCGTGGACAAGGTCGTTGAACTTCTGATCGAGAGTGGTGTTACTGCGCCGGTAGACCTCTGCTTCGGCCTGCCAGCGATCGATACGGTTTTCGTAGTTCTCGAATTTGGCAAAGGCGCCGGTAGTGTTGATGCGATAGATCTTCTCTTCAACACGACGGCGGTTCATAGCGCTTTGGTGGTTGGCGATCAACGAACGCTGACGTTCGCGGGCGCCGCCCAGTTTCTCCTCGAGACGGGTGATGTCGTCCTGGTATTGAGCCACCAGGCCTTCTACTTCTGCCAGACGCTCGTCCAGGCGAACCAGCTTCTGGTGGGCGTCCATCTTCTGTTCCAACGCTTCCCGCGCCAGATCTTCCCGGCCCTTCTCCAATGCCAATTGTGCCTTGGCTTCCCACTCATCGCGGCGCTTGGCTTCCGCCTGTTGCACGCGATTGAGGCGGATCTTGTCGGCAACCACCTCGGCGGCCGCGGACTTGACCTCGGTCAAAGTGTCTTCCATCTCGTGGATCATCAACTTGACCATCTTCTCGGGGTCTTCAGCCTTGTCCAGCATGGAATTTATATTGGCGTTTACGATCTCGGTGATTCTGGAAAAGATACCCATGTTGCATGACCTCCTGCAATCAATCACTGTCGCATCACTATAAAGCAGGGCGCGTGCCAATTTTTTTTCGAAACCATCGCTGCTGCAAACAAAGCACTTAGCAACCTACCGACTGGAATATGGCCCCTGTGGCGACCGTCACGCTGAAATGTTTATAACTATTTTCGCCAACAGTTGGCGATATTTACAAAAACGCCGGCGCTTCTTCTCTTCCGATCCTCATTGGGACGTCGCGTAGTAAAATCTAGAAAAAGTTTCGACCCGAGGGCCGTCATCGGCGTCTGATCGTGTGGAAGATGAAGTTGAGGATTCATGGAACAACTACTCGATACCGAACTGGTCAAGCTGGCCCAAAAAGGAGAAGGCCGCGCATTCGACATCCTGGTGGCGCGTTACCAGACCAAGGTGACCCACCTGGTCTACCGTTATGTCAAGGACACCGATACGGCCCTGGACCTGGTGCAGGATATCTTCCTGAAGATCTTCAAGAACCTGGTTCGCTTCAAGGGCGAGTCCAAATTCTCCAGTTGGCTGTTTCGGGTAGCGGTCAACGATTGTATCGATCACCTGCGCAAGGTGAAGGTGCGCAAGGAGCAATCGCTGGACTATTACCAGAGCGGCGGCTTCGACGTGGTGGATGAACATCGGGACCAGAAGACAGCGGAAGTCCTTGAACTGAAACAGGATCGTCAACGAGTGCGCCGCGCCTTGGAGAGCCTTCCCGAAAAGCAGAAAGCGGTGGTGGTGATGAAGGTATACGAAGAGATGACCTTCGACGATATCTCGGAGATCGTGCAGGAACCCGTCAGCACGGTCAAATCACGGCTATATAAGGCGCTCAACACCTTGGGTAGCAGCCTGCGCCGGCAGGATTTTATGGAGAGGGGCGGAAAATGAACCACTTATCCGAAGAACAAATGATCGATATCCTGATGCAAGAGCCTCACGACGCGGCGTGGCGCCGTCACCTGGAAGGCTGTGATCCTTGCCAGGAACGTTTTCAGGTGATTACCGAGGGCTTGGAAGCAGCGCGCAACGCCAAACCGGCCGTACCGCTGATGCCGGTTCCCCGAATTACCTATGACAAGTACCGACGCGCAATCCGGCGCAGTCGCATGACCTGGCTTGCCGCGGCGGCGGTCCTTATCCTCTCATTGTCCGGCTTCACCCTGAAGATCGACGGCAACGGCCTCAACATCCAGTTCGGCCTGCCCGGCATGGGCGGCGGCCAAAGCGCCCAGGTCGCCGACCTGGAGCGTCAATTGGAACTGATGAGCTACCAGATTGCCGTTATGGAAAATAAACAAGGCAATTTCATGGCCGAGGTCAATGAACGCTTTGATGACAGTCAGGACGCCTATCACCGGGCGGCCTTTCAGTTTGAGGGCGTGGAACTCAAAAGCAAGGAAGTCGAACAAGCCCTTGTCAACCGCGTCGAAGAAATCCTCCGAAAGGAAGGTCTTAAAAGTCAGCTGAAAGGACCCCTGCAATGAGTCATCTCGTCTTCCTGATCCTGGCGTGGCAAGCGCCGACCGTTTCCCCCGGGGCGAATAACCCGGAAGCCGCGGTCTGGCAGGAGATCATCAGCCTTGAAACCTTCATCGAGGATACTGTCGCACGGGACAATTCATACTTCACCATCTCCTCCCAATCGCCGGCGCGCGGCTTTTACGTGGAGCGACGAGGTGTCATCCTGATGGTGCCCGTTCGTTACCGCCCCAAAATCAGAACCCAAACCGCCGTGATCACCGACCAGGCGACAGCCCCGCAAGAACTGTCCAAGCTGGAGATTCAAAAGCGGCTCAAGGCCTGGCAGGATGAATTACGGCGGCAACGCACCAACCGTGAGGCCAATTTCGAAAAGGTGGTGGCCAACCTGACCAAAGCCATTCCCGACATCGTCAAGATTTTGCAAAACCTGCCCGGCGACGAACCCCTGACCATCATCATCGAGGAGCGTATCCCCGTATGGGCCTATCCGGGTTTCAGCCTGAACAAGAATCCGTCGACCAAGGTCGTCACACTGACCATTGACAATAAAGACGCTATTTCCCGGGTTCAGGCCAATAAAACCGAACTACGCGCCGATTGGAACAAAAAGGTCAAGCGTACGAACACGGATCGTCGCCTGGCTTTTTAATTTCAAGGAGGGCAGGATCGGCGAGTCCTGCCCTTTCGCATTAGAGGGCCTTGTTATAGGTGATCGAACCGGCTACCTTACCGGTGGACTCGTCCTTGCCCACAATGACCGCCAGTCTGGTTTTGCCACCGTCTTTTTGGCCGGAAATATTTTGGGTTTGACCGATACTCGCCTCTTGAATCTCGTAACCGCTGTCTTTCAGTTGCTTTCGATACCAGGTTTTCACCTGCTCCGCGGTGTCGTCAGTGGTAAAACTGATCATCCCGGCGACTTCCTCCGCGCTTTTGGACGAGGTTAGATTTCGAGACTCGGAACCGGGATAAACGAGCACCCAATCCGGTCGTTCGCCGCCTATTCCGCCGTAGGTTACCTGCCCGTCGCCGGAAGTAACCACCATGCCGTCTTCGGCGTTGCTTGCGTCAATGGAAACCTCGCCCTCATCGGTGGTCCATGAGATCTTGCCGTCCTGGATCTCTTTCAGGTTCAGCGTTACGGTTTGACCGGTTTCCGTGTTGCGTAGCGTGACTGTTTGATCGGCATCGTTGGAATCGGCAATTTCAATGGTGGGATCGGTTGCGGCAATGACCTTGGCTGCCGCATAAGCCGGGTTTCGCTCGGCATCTTCAATAAACTCCTGGCCTTTCTTGACCGCAAACAAACCCAGGCCGACGACTGCAATCAGGCCCACAACCGTGATACCGCCGCAGCCGATGAGAACCCATCCCCATACCGGCATACCTTTTTTATCGGACATCTCTGTCTCCTTGATCCTTGATCTGGTTCACCGGTCACGCGACAACCGCTTTTTCTTTTTAGCGTCCTGAAAGGAATCTATCGAATGAACTTACCCGACGTGACCTGACAGACAGTATAACAGGTATCTCACATTCCATGAGCGATTTAAGTACAGCTTTAAGGTGAGACGCGTTTAATACCATGCTCCGTCGGGACGTTCGCTGAAGCCCTGGACACGACGCTCGACTTCATTGGTTTCGGTCATGCCCCGTTCAGTGATGCTTCGACCCTGATCATCCTCATCGCCGTGCGAGACGGTAAAAAGGCGGACACGTTGCCCCTCTTTCAAAAGGGGCGGCGACCCTTCAACGGGGCGAAACACGCCGTTTTCAAAAATCGCGTCGATAGGCTTCAATACATGCCTCCGGGCAAATCCAGGACCATTCCTATAATATCACAGGCGCTGGGGTTGTGACAAAAAAGCCAAATGGCAAGGGGTTTCTGGTTGACTTGTCACCTCCATTTCAGTTACTTAAGGAATGGTGAACTAGATTAGATACCCGATGCATCGATCCACAGGTTCCTCGAAGTATCGCAAACGGGTCGGGGATGATTTCGGGCAAACGAAGGAGAGTCTCACGATGAAGGCCCAGGACAAGATTGGCAAATACCTGACGATAGAAGAGCAGGAAAAGCCCGGAGTCGGCGCGATCTGGCGTGCTGCAGAGATGGACGGCCCCAAGATCGTCCGCCACGTTTTGATCGACCAGATCGACGCGGCGCTGTCTGCCGACGCCGGTTTCACGGACCACTTCATGAACCAGAGCCTGGTTACGGCCCGGCTGGAACATCCCAACATTTTGCAAAAAATGATCGCCCTCAACGAAAACGGTCAGTTGGCTTCCGTTTACGAATTCCATGAGGGGTTTACCCTGGCTCGGGTTTTGGAACGCTGCCAGTCCGACATGTTCCCTTTTTCCATCGATCACGCCCTGCTGGTAGTCAGTAAGCTGCTGAGCGCCCTTTCCTACGCCAAAAGCAAACACCTAACGCACGGCTTCGTCAACCCCAGCCAGATCTACGTCACGCACGAGGGCGAGATCAAGCTGAAAGGATTTGCCTACAGTTCGGCCCTGCGCGCTTGTAGCTCAACCAGGCCGAACCTGGGAGAAAAAGCCGGTCGTTATGTGCCGCCCGGCGTGGATCCGCTGTCCGGGGACCCCGACCGCCTGGATATCTACGCATGCGGCGCCATTCTGTTCGAGATGTTGGTGGGCGAGGCGTTCAACAAGGAAAGCGGTGACGCCGCCGCCCGCATTTCCAACGCGCGTACCGATGCCGACAGCGAACCCATTCCGCCCAAGATTGCCAAGATGCTGCTGGCCTCGCTCGATCCCTCGCGCCCGGATGCCTATCGCGACATCCAGAAAATGGCCAGGGAAATGGATGAACTGTTATTCTCGGGCGAGTACAGCCCGACCACCTTCAACCTGGCTTTTTTCATGCACTCCGCCTTCCGCGAGGAGATGGAGGCCATGAGCGAGACGGTCAAGCAGGAGAAGGAAAAAACCTGGGCCGCGGGCGCCGGCCCCTCGCCTGCCGCGCCGCCACCCAAACGGGCCGCCGCACCGCCGCCTCCCAAGGCCGCCGCGCCGGCCGCCCCGCGTGTGGTTCAGCCGCGCGCGTCCACCGGTAGTAAGTCGAAACTGCCCATGATCCTGGGCGCCGTGGCTGTCCTCCTGGTCGTGGTCGTCATTTCCGTGGTCATGATGACCCGACAGGACAACGTACAGGTGGATGACGACAAGTTCCAGGCCCAGTTGGAGGAAGAGCGCCGCAAGGGCTTGGAAGAGGCCGACAGCATGGACAGGCAGGCGCTTGCCTCCCTGGACGCCGAGAACCGCGCCCTGAAAGAAGAACTGCGCATCCTTCGAGAGCAAGAGAAACAGCGCGAGATTCTGCGGTACCAGGAAGAGTTGGCCAAGGTCAACCAACAAATGGAAGAGCTGTCCCGTCTGCAAGAGCAGGAACAAAAAACCAAGGAACAGCAAGCCAAACTGGAGGCCTTGCAAGCCAAGAACGAAGAGTTGCTGAAAAGCGAGGCCGATGCCCGGAAGAAGCTTCAAGAATCTCAGGAAGAGGCTCTGCGTGAGGCGCTCGCCGAATCTGAACCGGCTGAAACGGAAGATGCCAAGGCCGCCGAGGCGGAAGGCATTCCCGCCATGATCGAAGCCACCAAGGAAGCCGAAGCGAAAGAGGAAGCCGCCCCCGAACTGGAACCCTCCGCATCCACTCCGACGAAACCCGAGCCTGAGCCGGAAACCCCTACAGCCACCGTCAAAGCCAAACCGAAGATGCCGGTTGAGGGCCAGATTGTCGACCTTCACGATGAACTGCTGGTAAGACCGGTTGTCATGGAAGGCTACGAAACCCTGGATGCGCCGCGCAAGGCCGTAAAACTGGGTTATGTTCGCCGCGATGCCGTGATCAGCTTCGCGCTGAAGGTACTGGTCAACGAAAACGGCCGGGTGGACGACGTCGTACTGCACCGCAGCCCCATCCCCAAGAGTAAGGACGACCTGGGTATGGTCGATAAAGCCATGCGCGCCGCCAAAAAACTGCGCTACTCCGAGCCCAGCAAGATGGGCGTCAAGGTGAAGGTGTGGACCTACGTTCTCATCCACTTCAAGGGTAGGTAACCTGAATTACTTGGAGGGGTCGGTAAGAACCGGCCCCCTTTTGCCTTCAACTGACGGATGAAGAGGAAATGATATGACCATTTTTCAAAAGATCATCGACCGGGAAATCCCCGCGGACATCGTTTTTGAAGACGACCGCGTGCTGGCCTTTCGAGATATTCAACCGCAAGCGCCCACCCACATCCTGATCATCCCCAAAAAGCCGCTGGTGTCTGTGGCTCAAATGGACGAGAGCGACCATGAGATGGTCGGCTACCTGATGCATCGGGCCGGTCTCATTGCCAAAGAGCAAGGCCTTGAAGACTTCCGCCTGGTGACCAACAGCGGCGCCGGCGCGGGTCAGTCCGTCTTCCACCTCCATGTGCATATTCTGGGCGGACGTCCCTTCCACTGGCCGCCGGGATAACGCGTTACCGGGGTCCCACTTTTTTCCTGTTCTGTGTTAGGTTAGAGTCAGGTCGTCATTGCACGTGCGTTTCACTTGATTCCGGCCGGCCGATTGGGAGGGTCTCCGTGGTGCGTATCAAATCCCGAGAGGTGTGTGCTTGAAACCACTCAGTTTTTTAATCGTGGACGACTCCTCGGTATTTCGCGTGATGTTGCGCGAGGTCCTCAACGAGATCTCCGGCATCAGAATCGTCGGCACCGCCGCAAACGGTGAGAGCGCGCTCAAGCAGGTCGAACAACTGAAGCCGGATATCGTCACCCTGGACCTGAACATGCCTGTCATGGACGGCATGACCTTTTTGGATCAGGTGAAGCAGGTTGAAAAGCCGCCGTTGGTTCTTGTCATTACCTCTACATCGGCCGCGGAAAATGCCCTCAATGCCTTAGCCAAGGGCGCCTTCGAATTCATCAACAAACCCGAAAGCGGGCAGGAAGAGGACGGCCCGGTCTATTTGCGGCGTCAACTGGGAAAAGTATTACGCGCGGCCGGAGCACGACTGGGCCGCCTGACCGATACGGGGCCGCCCACCCGCCAGGTAGAGCCGCCCAGCCCACGCGATTTGTCCATTCCCAAAAAAGTGCCGCGGGCGGTGGTGATCGGCATTTCCACCGGGGGACCGCAAGCTCTGGGCGTGGTCATCCCGCGCTTACCGGCGGATCTGGCCGTACCCGTCTTCGTGGTTCAGCACATGCCGCCCAAGTATACCCGGACCCTGGCCGATCGCTTGGACCGGGAGAGCCCGATCAAGGTGGTCGAGGCGCAGGACGGCGAACGCGCCCGCCAGGGAACCGTCTACCTGGCCCCCGGCGGTCGTCAAATGGGCCTGGGTTTGGATAGCAACGGCTTTGTCGTAACGCGCATTACGGACGATCCGCCCGAGAACAATTGCAGACCCGCGGTGGATTACCTGCTGCGTTCCTCGGTGCGCATCTACAACGGCGCTGTGCTGGCGGTCATCATGACCGGCATGGGCGCGGACGGTACCTTGGGCGCCCGCCAGATCTATCGACGCGGCGGTCGCGTAATCGCTCAAGACCGCGCTTCCTGCACCGTCTTCGGCATGCCGCAGGAAGCCATCAAGGCAGGCGTGGTCGACAAAATCGTCGCCCTGGACAAGATCGCCGACGAAATCGCGGTCAGTTGGATGCGCTGAGCCGAATCACATGCGCTTGGCCTGCTGCCACAGGGCTTCCTTGGCCTGTATGTCCATCTCTGAAAGGGCGCGACCTTGCGCCCCGGCCAATTTCTCCATCTTGCGAAAACGATTCATGAACTTGCGATTGGCCAGCCGTAGCGTTTCCTCAGGTTCGAAACCGTGCTTGCGGACCAGATTGCTGACCGCGAACATCAGGTCGCCCAACTCCTCGGCAACGCGCTCAGGGCTCTCGTGAACCGCCTCGCGCAGTTCCGCGGTCTCTTCCTCGATTTTATCAAGAACCTGATCGGTGTTTTCCCAGTCGAAACCCACCTTGGCGGCCTTCTTCGCGATTTTGTAGCTTTCCAGTAACGCGGGGAGCCCGCGGGTGAAGCCGTCGTAGATAGATTCCTTCGGACCTTTTTCCTGTTGCTTCAAGGCTTCCCAGTTGTGCGAAACCTGCTCGGCGGTCAGTTCCTCTTGTTCGAATACATGGGGATGACGACGCACCATCTTTTCAACCAGGCCTGCCAGCACGTGTTCGATATCCCAACGACCCTCGTCCGCTTGAATCTGGGCCTGAAAGACCACCTGGAACACGAAATCACCCAATTCCTCGCGTAGCGCGTCCCAATCACCTTCCTCGATGGTCTCCAGGACCTCGTAGGCTTCTTCCAAGATATAGCGTTTCAGTGAATCGGGCGTCTGCTCCCTATCCCAGGGGCAACCCTTGCGCAGCCAGGCCATCATGCAGACCATATCGAAGAAGCGATCCTTGATTGCCTGTTCCTTGGTCTTTTCGAACAACGGCTTTCCATCCGGGTCCCGAGTCAAGTCCATGACGACGCCTCCCTTTGCGGTTGCGGGCATTATAAAGTACCGATCCGACGGGGCAAGTAAAATCTCCGCGATTTCAGTAGATGCAGAGATCGCAACCCTTCACGTGATCGTTGATCATGCCGACCGCCTGCATGAAACTCATACACACCATGGGGCCGGTGAATTTGAAGCCGCGTTTCTTCAGGGCTTTCGACATGACCCTGGCGTCTTCAATCATGTTCGGCAGGGTTCCGCGTGTGAAGCCCCCCTTCGGCACCGGCCTGTCCTTCGGAGCAAACGACCAGAAATAACGGTCAAGGCTGCCCTCCTCCTTCACGATCTCCAAGCAGATTTGAGCGTTGTTAATCGCCGCTTCGATTTTTTTGCGGTTCCGGATAATACCCGCATCTTGCAAAAGTCGCGCAATATCTTCCTCGCCGAACGCGGCAATCACAGCCGGGTCCCAGTCGGCAAAGGCGCGTTGGAAATGGTCTTCCTTTCGCAAAATGGTGATCCACGAAAGGCCGGATTGAAAGTGCTCCAAGACCAACATTTTGAACAGGTTGCGATCGTCGTGTTCGGGTTTTCCCCACACCTCGTCGTGATAGGCCTCGTAAATGGGATCGCCCTCGCACCACCAGCATCGATTCATCTATTCCTCCTCATCCGGCACGTTCGGCCCATTCTACAGCAGATGAGAATGAAATAGGAGGCTTCGCCGTGTTGTTAGTCTGAAGTGTAGGAGATCACCAAAAGTTGGAAACTATTTTTTCTGGAAATAGGTGTTTGGAATCAATCTATGGTTACCGTTAGGGCAGATAGGACTACTGTGTCGCAATGAGCAAACCAGGACGGCATATGAAGAAACCCGGAATTCACATCTGGAAAATGACAACCCAGATGGCATTGATCTACTCAACCTTGGTATTGGCTCTCGGCTTGATTCTTCTTTCGGTCATGAGCAAGGTCACCAAAGAACTCTCGGTCCGTAGATTGGGCGGCGAATTGGAAGGCATCGTGGCTACCGCCGCTATGCAGGTAGACGGGGAACGTCACAGGCTCTTCTTGGATGAACAGGCGACCCGAGATCCCGAATGGCTGAAAATGAGAGACTTTCTGGAACGGGTCCGAGCGACCAACGGCCTGGAGCGGGATCATATCTACACCTTCCACTTCAGCGATCGCACCGACCCCTCCAAATTGAATTTCGCGGTCATGTTGCACGAAAAGCCTTTTGTCGGCGATCCCTACCGCGTCCCCACGCAAATCCAAGAACTGATCAACAAAGCCCTGCAAACCGGGGAGCCCCAATCGAGCGGCATCTATGAAGACGAACACGGGCGTTGGATCTCTGCCCTGACCATTATTCGCGACAGCAGGGGTCGACCCGGCGGCATCTTCCAGGCGGACCACGGCGTTGAAACCGATAACCGGACCTTCCGCATGGCCGTCTCCGACGATTTCAACCAGGTCAGACTGGCCTTTATCGTCCTGGCTCCCGCTGTCTTCATTCTGATCTACCTGATCACACGCTCCATTGCCCGTCCCATCGAGGAAATGGCCCAGGTGGCCGAGGTCACCAATGACGGTAACTGGCACCAACCCATGCCCAAGATGCGCTGGAACGAACTGCGTCGGCTCAGCGACTCCTTCGACAGCATGCGCCGCAAGATCGGCAAGCAGATCGATGTGCTCCGCGACTTCAACCGCGAACTGGAGCATCAGGTCTCGCTGAAAACCAGGGACCTGCAAGAGACCAACGAATGCCTGAAGCGCGCCCAGACTGACCTGGAGAAACAAGCCCTGGCCCAAATCGAATACGAAAAGACCCACGACGTCCTGACCGGTCTGGCCAACCGCACCCTTCTCAACAAGGACCTGACCCTGGCCGCCGCCACGGCCCAGTTGAAAGGCACCATGGCCGCTGTCCTGGTTATCGGCATCGACCGTTTCCGCAAGGTCAACCAAAGCGTGGGTACCGAACAGGGCGATCGTATCTTGCAGGAACTCAGCCGCAAACTGGCTTCCTCGGTCAAGGAAAACGATACCGTGGCGCGGATCGACGGCGATCGATTCGCCGTCGTCCTTCCCGACATCGATCGCGAGGAAAGCGCCGTCAAGGTGGCCAATAGACTCCTTGCTTTGATCGGCGAACCGCTGCCCGCCGGCAACCTGAAGATTCACCTGGACGCTTCAGTGGGCATTTCGGTCTTCCCGCAGGACACCGAGGACGTTTCGGTCCTGCTGAAAAATGCCGAAACCGCCATGTTCAATGCCAAGCTGTCGGGCGGCGGGCGCTACCGATGCTATACCCAATCCATGGACGAGTCCAGCGAACGGCGCCTGACCCTGGAAAACGGTATCCGCGAGGCCTTACAGGGAGGCGAATTTCAACTCTACTACCAGCCGCAGGTTGCTCTGGAAGACAACCGCGTCATCGGCGTGGAAGCCCTGATTCGCTGGCGCAAGCCCGACGGCGGCCTGATCTCACCCGGGGAATTTATCCCCCTGGCCGAGGAAACCGGCCTGATCGTACCGCTGGGTAAATGGGTTATCGAAACCGCCTGCCGCGATACGCGCCGTTGGCAGGAAATGGGCCTGCCGCCGCTGGTAACGGCCGTCAACCTTTCCGCCCGGCAGTTCGAACAGAAGGATCTGGTGGACTACATGGGCACGGTCCTGGAAAAAACCGGCCTGAACCCGGGGAATCTGGAATTGGAAATCACCGAAAGCGTGGTCATGGACGATGTCCGCACCACCATCAAGATCCTGGCTCAACTGAAAGAAATGGGCCTGCAACTGGCCATCGACGATTTCGGTACGGGTTATTCATCCTTGAGCTACCTGAAACAGTTCGCGGTGGACAAGCTGAAGATCGACCGATCCTTCGTCATCAACGCCCACGAGGACGCGGAAGACGAGGCCATCGCCCGGGCGGTCATCAACCTGGGCCACAGCCTGGGCCTGAAGGTGATCGCGGAAGGCGTGGAGACGGACGAGCAACTGGAGTTCCTGCGCCGCCACGGCTGCGACGAGGTCCAAGGCTACTACTTCGGCAAACCCATGCCGGAAGGAGAACTGGTCACCCTGCTGGCCAAAGGCGACCGCCTGCAAAAGGTTGGATAAGATCGTCGGCTTATTTGTCCTGTTTGACGCGTTCCGGGCCGAGCGGTTTCAGGACGATCAGCAGTCTGGGCAGCAGCGTCATGGCGGCCAGCATGGCTACGATCATGGCCAGGCCCGTGAACAAACCGAAGTAGATCGTCGGAATGAAGTTGGACAGGGACAGGATGGAGAAACCCACGATGATGGTGATCGAGGTGTAGTACATCGCGTTGCCGATGGAGCCGTGGCAACGATAGACCGTGTCCACATAGTTACCCAGCGTCGCGTATTCCTTCTTGAAGCGGTGAATGTAGTGAATGGTGTGGTCCACCGCAATACCGATGGTGATGGCGGCCACCGTGACCGTCATGATGTCCAGCGGGATACCCAGCCAGCCCAGCGTGCCCAGCACCACCACGACCGGGAAGACATTCGGCACCACCGCGATCAAGGCCAGGTAGAAACTACGGAACAGCAGCGAGAACATCAACCAGGTGGCCAGGAAGACGACGGCAATGGTTTTGATCTGTGAATCGAACAGGCTTTGCAGCAGGTTGTTATAGAGGATATACAGGCCCGTCAAGCGATAGTTCTCGGGCGCGAAGCCCATGTCCTCTTCCAGAAAGGTCGCAATCTTCTCTACCAGCACCGCGCGCTTCAGGTCCGGGTTGGTCTCCAGAACCCGCACGTTGATTCGCACCTGGCTGAAGTCATCCTTGACGAAGGGTTTGAGGATCTGCTGCTTCATCTCCTGGGGCAGGGCGGTGCGGATCATGCGCAGCAGGAAGTCGTTGAGCGGCTTGTTACCGTTGATCTTCTCGCCCACGCGCAAGGTACTGTCCAGCGAGAGCACCTTGCCGGTCTCCGGCAATTCGTCCAGGAAGGTGTGGATCTTACGCAGCTTGTCGCGGTTCTCGGCCTTAAACCAATAGTCTTTTTCGCCGCCGTCCAGAATGATTTCCAGCGGCGTGGTACCGCCCATTTCCTCATCGATCAGCAGCATGCCCCGGTAGATTTCGGTGTCTTCCTTGAAGTAGTCGATAAAGCGGTTCTCCACCGAAAGCCGGCTGATGCCGAAGCCGCCGCCCACGGCCAGGACCAGTGCAACGACCAGAATCAGCGGACCCCGCTTATGGGTGAACGCGGCCAGGGCATGGGTCAACGAAAAACCGGCGGCGCGGCGCTTGGGCGGACGCGTGCCTTTGGTGAACATGAGGGCCGCCGGGAAGAAGGTGAAGACCAGCAGGTAGGCGACACCGATCCCGATCGCCATCATCAGGCCGAAATCCTCCACCGGTTTGATGCCGCTGACGATCAGCGAGCCGAAACCCACCATGGTGGTCAAGGCGCAGTACAGGCAGGGCACGGCCACAAGCCGCGCGGCATCGGCCACCCAGTCGTGGTGTCCGGCCTCGGGAAAGTCGTGCTGCATCTCGCGGTAGCGCACCACAAAGTGGATGGAGAAAGACATGGTAATAATGAACAGCAGCGAAACGAAGTTGGAGGAAATCACGGTAACGCGCCAGTCCACCAGGCCCAGGAAACCGATCATCACCAGGCCCGCCGTAATACAGGTGAACATGGGCATGACAACCTGGGGAATCCGCCGGAAGATAACGCTCAGGGTGGCAATCAGGAAGAGCAGCACGCCGATGCCGAACACCACCAGGTCGTTTTCCACGTAGCTGATCATGTCCGAGGTAATCATGGGTACGCCGCCCAGGAACAGTTGCGCGTCGTCGGTGTACCCGGCCATGATCTCGCGAACCCGAGCCACGTCGCGATCCCACTGTTTGGAAATGCGCGTATAGGCGGCGCGGTGCGCTTCCTTGACCTCGGCCAACTCCTCGGCTTCTTCAGGGGTCAGACCCTCCTCGTATTTCTTTGCCGTAAGGTCCTGGCGACGGTGTGAAAGTTTGGTGTATTCCTCGTTCGTTTGAAAGGTCAACTGCATGGCGGAGGTATCGCCCTCGCCATTGATCAGCAATTCCCGGTAGATGGGGCTGGAGGTCAGCTCGATCTTGGCCAGGTCCACGTCGACCGTTTCCTTGGAGAGAGTTTCGTAGCCGCCCAGGGCCAGCTTCATCAAGGGCACGTCCGGACTGTGGAAAAGAGGCATGTTCAGGATGGAATCCACGGAGGCGACCGACTCTATTTGCTGTAATTCTTCTACAAGAGCGGCCAGGCGCGCTCGCGACTCGGCCGAGAACATATCCTGCTTGGGCGTCCAGGTAATGAGCAGATAATCGTCGCTGCCGTAATCGCGCATTACCCGCTGGTAGTAACGCAGGTCGCTGTCGTCTTCCAACAGCAGGGAATCGCTGGAGGCGTCCAACTTGAAATGGCGCGTTTGCCAGGCGAAGAATCCGGCAACCAGGAAAACGATCGTCAGGGTCACGGTTGCATTCCTCAGAACCAATCTGTCGTAGAGTTTGACCAAGACATTCATCGGCGCCCTCCGTTCCCACTATTTCCTACGCGGGTGAAAGGGCAAACGCTTCAATACCGCGAGAGGTTTAGGGAAAAATCGATTTACCATAGCATAATCCCGGTTGCCCCCGAGTATCGTTTGCCGATAAGGTAGGAACAGGATGGAGGAAACAATCATGGTATCTATCAAACGCCGACAATTTCTGGCCGGTATGAGCACCGCCCTGGTGGGAAGCCACATGCTGGGCGCCTTCAACCCGGCAATCGCCGAGGAACTTGCCCAAGATCGACGCGGTCCTTTGGACGTTGCCGCCGATGAAAAATTCTGGTTTCAGGTCCAGCAGGCATTTACGGTCGACCGCTCCTTGATGAATCTGAATAACGGCGGCGTCTGCCCGTCTCCCGCTTCCGTACAGGAGGCCATGAAGCGCTACCTGGACTTCAGCAATCACGCGCCCACCTACACCATGTGGCGCATCCTGGAACCGCAACGGGAAACGGTGCGCGATCGCCTGGCCCGGCACTTCGGCTGCTCCTCCGAGGAGATCGCCCTCACGCGCAATGCCTCCGAGGGTTTGCAGATCTGCGAACTGGGCTTCGACCTGAAATCCGGCGATGAAGTGCTGACCACGGACCAGGACTACCCGCGCATGATTACCACCTTCCAACAACGCGAACGGCGCGAGGGCATTGTGCTCAAGCAGTTCCCCCTGCCGGTCCCGGCGGAAGACGACGAGGTGGTGGTGGATCTCTTCCGAAGGCATATTACGCCCAAGACCAAATTGATCCTGATGTGCCATATGATCAACCTTACCGGCCAGATCCTCCCCGTGAAGAAAGTGGTGCAAATGGCGCGACAGCGGGGCATTCCGGTGATCGTGGACGGCGCCCATGCCTTCGGTCACTTCGACTTCAAGCTCCAGGACCTGGATTGCGATTACTACGCCACCAGCCTGCATAAGTGGTTGCTGGCGCCGCACGGCACCGGGATGCTCTACGTGCGCAAGGACAAGATCCGCGATCTTTGGGCCATGATGCCCGCCCACGAGAAACTGGACGACGACATCCGCAAATACGAGGAGATCGGCACCCATCCCGCCGCCAACTATCTGGCGATAGGTGAGGCCCTGGCTTTTCACGAGGGCATCGGGCCGGCCCGCAAGGAAGCGCGCCTGCGCTACCTGACCCACTACTGGGCAAAGCGGCTGAAGGTGCACGGCAAGGTCAAGCTGAATACCAGCCTGCTTCCCAAGTACTCCTGCGCGCTATGCAATTTCAACGTGGAAGGCATCGACATGCACCAACTGGGCAGGTACCTGATGAATGGGCACAGGATCATCACCACGCCCATCGATCACGGGGATTGCCGGGGGATGCGCATCACGCCCAACCTCTACACCACCATCGCCGAACTGGACCGTTTCTGCGACATCGTGGAAAACGTTATCAAGAAAGGCCTGCCCTCCTGAGGGAATCGATGAATGGACTCGCCAAATGCCTGCACGTGCTGGGGACTGCCTCCGATGTGGGCAAGAGCATCACGGCCACCGCGCTCTGCCGCATCTTTGCCGACCTGGACCTGTGCGTTGCGCCCTTCAAGGCCCAGAATATGTCCAACAACGCAACCGTCGTGCCCGGCATGGGCGAGATGGCGCGCGCCCAGACGGTTCAAGCCGAGGCGGCGGGTTGCGTGCCCCACACCGATATGAACCCGGTCCTGCTGAAACCCAATACCGAAAAAACCGCCCAGGTGGTCCTACACGGCCGCGTACTGGGCGACAGGGCCGCCGCCGACTATTTCGGCGACAACACCTTGTTTCGGCGCGAGGCCCTGGCCGCCTTGCAACGCCTGCGGCAACGGGTGGACATGGTGGTCATGGAGGGCGCGGGCTCTTGCGCGGAAGTGAACCTGCGCACTCGTGACTTTGTCAACTTCGACATGGCCCACGCCGCCGACTGCCCCGCGCTGTTGGTGGCCGATATCGATCGCGGCGGCGTCTTCGCCCAGGTCATCGGCACCCTGGAAGTACTGCCTGAACTGGACCGGCGTCGCGTGGCCGGCATCATCGTCAACCGCTTTCGCGGCGATCCCTCCCTGTTCGACGACGGCATGGATTACCTGCGCGGCAGAACCGGCCTGCCCGTGCTGGGCCTGGTGCCCTGGTACCGCCACATCGACATCGAACCGGAAGACGCCTTGCCGCCCAAGGTCAAGGTAGACGCGGGCATTCCCCTCGAAGACCGGCACATCCACATTGCCGTCATTCGCCTGCCGCATATCAGTAACTTCAACGATTTTTCGCCCCTGATGCGCGAACCCGAGGTGGTCGTTCACTACCTGGCCAAACCCCGCGACCTGAGCGCTTACCATCTGGTCCTTCTACCCGGCAGTAAAAACGTGCGCTTTGATTTGGAATGGCTCAAGCGTTCCGGTTGGGCTGAACGCATCCTGGCCCGGGCCGGAAGCGGCGCGGAGACGGCGGGCATTTGCGGCGGTTTCCAACTGCTGGGCCGCACCATCACCGATATCTTCGGGCTGGAGGGACCGCCTGGAACCAGTGAAGCGCTGGGTCTGCTGCCCATGGACACGGTCCTGGAACGCGACAAGGTGGTGCGCCTGACCCGTGGCCGCTTCCTGAACCTGGACGCCGAGGTTCGGGGTTACGAAATCCACCTCGGCCGCACCACCAACAGCGACCTGCCCCCGCTCATCCAGGTCACGGAACGCGACCACGAAACGGTGGACGCCGTCGACGGAGCAATCAGCGAAAACGGCCGGATCTGGGGCACCTACTGCCACGGCCTCTTCGAATCGGCGGACCTGCGCCGAGCTTTCCTCAGAAAATACCGCCCGGATTTCGAACCGGCGCACCCGGAAGACGACCCGGACTTCCGCCGTAAACAATACGGCCTGCTCGCCGACCACTTCCGCAAGCACCTGGACATACCGGAACTATTACGTATCGCCGGTATTTAACCACCTGCATGCAAGCCGAGAATCGCCCCCGGGCGAGACGAGGCGGAACCCTGGCCGCGCACGCTTCCAGCGTGCATTTTCAGACCTAAGCGTTTGTATGACATGGGGTTAAGCAAGTTTCCAAGCATTGCAATCCTTGCTTGCTCTTATTTCGCTTTGCTTTGGATGCATGTAAGATCCCAGGTGATTGGTGATTGCTTAGCCCTATGTCATGTTAACCTTCAAGTCTGGAAATGCACGCTGGAAGCGTGCGCGCCCAGGCATCACTCCGTTGCCTTCAAATCGGCCAGGTGCCTGCGGAGCGCGTCTTCCCAGGACGGCAGCTCATGCCCCGTCAACTTTTCGAATTTACCGCTGTCCAGAATGCTGTAGGTAGGCCGCCGCACCACGGACTGAAAAGCCGACGCCTTGGTGGACTCCAACCGGGCCGGAAGCTCCATGACCTGAAAGATGATTTGGGCGAAGTGGTACCAACTGGTTTCGCCGCTGTTGGCGATGTGGAAGATGCCGCGACCTTTCGCCTCCAGCAACGCGCCGATCGCCCGAGCCAGATCCAGGGTATAGGTAGGCGCCACGATCTCGTCGTAGACCACGGAGACCAGTTCGCGCTCCTTGCCCAAGCGGATCATGGTGTTGATGAAGTTCCCGCCCTTGGCTCGGGTGGGCACCTTGCCGTACAAACCGCAGCCGCGCACCACCGACCAGTTATCGCCGTAGGCGGCCAGCGCCTGTTCGCCCGCGAGCTTGCTGATGGCGTAGATGCTCAGGGGCGCCGGCGGATCGGTCTCCACGTAGGGGGCGCCCTTGCTGCCGTCAAACACGTAATCCGTGGAAATATGACACAGATGGATACCCCTGGCCGCGCACGCTTTAGCAAGAGACCTGACGCCGATCACATTGACCCGGAAGGCCGCATCGTATTCGGTCTCGCAATCGGGGACGCGGTGGAAAGCGGCCGTGTTCACCACGACATCCACCGGATTTGCGTCCAGAAAGGCGTTGACGGCGTCCTCATCCACAATATCGAAATCCGCGTGGACCGCCGGAATCGCGTCGGGCAGAACCCGCATTAAATCAGAACCCAGGGCGCCGTTGGCGCCGATCACCAATACCTTCACCCGCCACCTCCTCACAAACAGCCCATTATTCCGCGGACAAAAACTCCTGGCAAGTCATCTCTTCGCCAGGGCCCTTAGCTTCTCAGCCTTTCTTGGCCTCTGGTTTTTTGCATTACCCCGGCGCTTTCTATTAGAATGGTAAGTTCGCTCTCGCGGCTCCCGCGGTTCCGCGCCCTTCAATCTCTCTAATTATAAGGAACTCTTATGGCATTCTCTGAAAACGTCGTCACCCTGGAAAAGGGCGACAAGACCTTCTACATCGTGGGAACTGCCCACATCTCCCAAAAAAGCGTCGAGGAGGTGGGTCAGGTTATCGATGAAGTGAAACCGGATACGGTCTGCGTAGAGCTGTGCCAAACCCGTTACGAGTCGCTGACCCAGGAAGACCAGTGGAAGAAACTAAACATCATCCAGGTGATCAAGCAAGGCAAGGCCCTTATGTTGCTGGCCAACCTGGCTTTGTCGGCGTTTCAGCGCAAGATGGGCAAGGACCTGGGCGTGAAGCCCGGTTCCGAATTATTGGAAGGTGTGAAAAAAGCCGAGGAAAACGACGCAAAACTGGTCCTGGCCGACCGCGATATCCAAACCACGCTCAAACGCACCTGGGCCAACCTCTCCTTTTGGAAGAAGTTCCTGGTCATGGGCGGCCTGATGGAAAGCGTCATCTTCAAGGAAAAGATTTCCGAGGAAGAGTTGGAGAGCCTGAAGGAAGGCGACCAACTCTCCGAGATGATGGAGGAATTTGCCAAGGCCATGCCGGAGGTCAAGGAACCCCTGATCGACGAACGCGACCAGTATCTGACCGCCAAGATCCGTGAGGCAGAGGGCGAAAAGATCGTGGCCGTGGTGGGCGCCGGTCACGTTAAGGGCATGGTCAAGCATTTCGACGCCGAGATCGATACCGAAAAGATCAGCGTCATCCCCCCGCCCAAGAAATGGGTCAAATCGCTGAAGTGGGTCATTCCCATCTTCATCCTCTCCCTGTTCTCCTGGGGAATCTACAAGCACCAGGGCGAGGCCCTGCAAGACATGCTGATGGCCTGGGTCATTCCCAACGCTATCGGCTCCGCTCTCTTCACCATCTTTGCCGGCGGGCACATCTTCACCATCCTGACCGCCGGACTCGCGGCGCCCATTACATCGCTGAATCCGGCGTTGGGCGCGGGCATGGTGGCAGGCCTGGTCGAGGGATTGATCCGCAAACCCTCGGTAGATGACTGCGAGCGCATCCCGGAAGATATCGAGTCCCTGGGCGGATTCTACCGCAATAACTTCACCCGGGTGCTGTTGGTGTTCTTCCTGGCCAATTTGGGATCGGCCCTGGGTACCTGGATAGGCGCCGCATGGGTGGTCAAGATCTTCGCGAGTTGAGACGCGGTAAGCCGGATAATTCCCTTTCAAATCACAAAAAGACCTCCGCCGGCGGGCCGGTTATGGTTACAATTGGGCCCATCAGTCGATTCCTCACGAGGTTGTGGTCATGAAATGTGTGCTTTTATTCTGCCTGGTTTCTGTTCTCCCCGCGGCGGCTCAGCAAGATCCGCCTCCTTCCGATATCTACCTGGCCGATCTGGATGAAACCACGTGGTCCGTCAGCGACGTCCGCGACATTACGCCGCTGGATACCTACAACAACCAACCCTTCTTCCTGCCCGACGGCACCCTCTTCTACACCTGCCATGTGGATGACCAGACCGACATCTTCCACTACGACCCGGCAAGCGGTAAGGCAAAAAGGCTGACCTACAGCCAGGAGAGTGAATACTCGCCGACCTTGATGCCGGACGGCCGACGCTTCTCGGTGATTCGGGTGGAACACGACGGCACGCAACGCTTGTGGGTCTTCCCCAAAGACGGCGGCCCCGGCGAGGTTCTATTGCCCAGGGTCAAGCCCGTCGGCTACCACGTCTGGGTGAATCGCTCTCACCTGGCCATGTTCATCTTGGGCGAACCCAATTTCCTGGCCGAGATCAAATCCGGCGTCACCGAACCCAAGCGCGTTTTAGACAATATCGGTCGCTGCCTACAGAAGATCCCGGGTCGAAACGCCTATAGCATCACCCAATCCAAGGGCGAGAACCAATGGGCGGTGAAAATGGTCGATGCCGCTACCGGCAAGGTTTCCGACATGGTGGATGCATTGCCGGGCGCGGCCGATTATGCCTGGACGCCCTCCGGCGTGATGTTGACGGCGCAAGACAGCAAACTCTTCCGCCGCAAACCCGGCGAGGACGGTGACTGGCAATTGGTGGCGGACTTGGCCGATGCCGGATTAAAAGGCATCACCCGCCTGGCGGTCAGCGCGGACGGCAAGAAACTGGCGTTGGTCTCGGCCAGATGAGCCGGTGCATTCCGTTGCCGCTGTTTTCTTGAGCTTCTATCTGCCCAAAGCCCGTGAGCAGGGGTCCGGGTTGAGTGAGCTGTGAAAGACCGGCGGGCAAAGGGGATGCATCTTGCCGCGGTTGCCCGCCGGTGATTCCAGTGTTTAGAAGGACCGGGACTTCTTACCCTTGGCGTGTGCGCGCATGAAGGCGATGCGATCGGCCGCGCCCTCGATTTGTTTGCTGGTGGCCGTTCCCGCACCGTGGCCCGCGTCCGTCTCGATACGGATAAGCACCGGATTGGCACCGCGATGGTTGTGTTGCAGGTTGGACGCGAATTTGAAACTGTGAGAGGGCACCACGCGGTCATCGTGATCGGAGGTCATGATCAGGGTGGCGGGGTATTCCACACCGGGCTTCAGGTTGTGCAGCGGCGAGTAGGCGTAGAGATACTTGAAATCCTCCGCGTTGTCGGAACTGCCGTAGTCGGAAACCCAAGCCCAGCCGATGGTGAATTTGTGGAAGCGCAACATATCCAGAACGCCTACCGCCGGAACGGCCGCGGCGAACAGGTCGGGCCGTTGCGTCATGCAGGCGCCCACCAGCAGGCCGCCGTTACTTCCGCCCAAAATCGAGAGGTGGTTCGGCGAAGTGTATTTCTCGGCAATCAGGTATTCGGCCGCCGCGATGAAGTCGTCGAACACATTCTGCTTGCGTTCCTTGGTGCCGGCCTCGTGCCATTCCTTGCCGTATTCACCCCCGCCGCGCAGGTTGGGCACGGCCAGAACGCCGCCCATGTCCATCCACACCAGGTTGGGTACCTGGAAGCTCGGGGTCAGGGAAACGTTAAAGCCGCCGTAGCCGTATAGCAGCGTGGGGTTGGCCCCGTTCATTTGCGTTCCCTTTTTATAGGAGATGGTCATGGGTACGCGCGTGCCGTCCTTACTCTTGTAGAAGACCTGCTCGGACGTAAACTGAGTGGTGTCCACCGCCAGTTTCGGCGCGCGGAAGACCGTGCTCTTGCCGGTCTTGAAATCATAGCGGAAGATGGTGCCCGGCGTGGTGTAGTTGGTGAAGGTGTAGAAGGTATCGGTGTCTTCGTCCCTACCGTTGAAGCCGCCCACGGAACCGGGTCCGGGCAGTTCGATATCGCGGACGAAGCTGCCGTTGCGCTTGTAGAAGCGGGGTTTGTCCAGCGCGTCTTCCATGGTGGTGACCACGAATCCGCCGGCGACCATATCGACCGAGGACATGGTGCCCTTGCCCTCGGGGATCACGGTCTTCCAGTTCTTACGGTCCGGGTTTTCGGTATCGATGCTGATCACCTTGTATCGACCGGCGTTCAGGTTGGTGCGGAAGTAAAAGGTGGCGCCGTCGTTGCCCAGGAAGCTGTAGGAGGCATCGAAATCATTCAGCAGTTCCACCATCACGGCGTCCTTCTTTTCCAGATCCATATAGAAGAACCCGTTTCTTGGATCGGTGCCCATCCAGACAGTGACGGCCAGGTAGCGACCGTCCTCGGTGACACCGGCCCCGAAGCCCCAGTCCTTGCGGTCGGGTCGTTCGTAGATCAGCTTGTCCTCGGATTGCGGCGTTCCCAACTTGTGGTAGTAGAGTTTCTGGCCCTCGTTGACCCCTTCCATGGCCTCGCCTTCCTTGGGCTCGTCATAGCGGCCGTAGAAGAAACCCTTGCCTTCCTTGTCCCAGGAGATCCCGGAGAACTTGATCCACTTCAGGTGATCGGAGAGGTCCTTGCCGGTGGCGATGTCCTTGACGAACCACTCGCGCCAGTCGGAGCCGCCGCGGGAGATGCCGTAAGCCAGGTACCGGGCCTCGCGATCGGGCCTGAATCCCATCATGGCCACGGTGCCGTCCGCGGAAAGCTTGTTGGGGTCTAACAGGACGCGGGGTTCGTCTTCCAGGCTGTTTTGGACGTAAAGCACCGACTGGTTCTGCAAGCCGTCGTTGCGCAACAGGAAGATCTTGCCGCCGCGACGGCTGGGAATGCCGAAACGTTCGTAATTCCAGACCTCCGTCAGGCGCTTGTGAATCTTCTCGCGTTCGCTGAGCGTGGACAGGTAGTCGAAGGTCACCTTATTCTGGCGGTCCACCCAATCCTTGGTCTCGGCCGAGTCCAAATCTTCCAGCCAGCGGTAGGGGTCGCTGACCTTGGTTCCGTGATAATTATCGACATGGTCGATGCGTTTGCTTTCGGGATATTTCAGATCTCCGGCCTGGCTGTTCATCAGGACTCCGGTAAAAAAAAGAATGAGAGGAAGCGCTGTTCGCGGCATGGGTTCTCCTTGGAAAATGTTGGGCCGGGCCAAAAACCGGCAGGGCGCAAGGGAGAAAAATCTTTGCTTGGGGCCCGAGACGGACCCCGGTCAGACTTTTTACGGTGAAGTATGGATTAGGGTTCTTCGGTTGTGATCGCAACGGCCTCGTGGACGATGTCGGCAATTTGAGGAACCGAGGCTTCTTCCAGGACAGCGGAAAGACCGATGGCGGGTACGTCGGCTCCGGCCAGGACGCGAGGTTTGGCGACCAACTCGTAGAAACAGTTGTCGATAATGTGGTGTAGGATGTGTTCGCCGTAGTTGGTAACCGGCGTGTCCTCGTTCAACACCAGGCAGCGCCCGGTTTTGCGAACGGAGGCAAATACGGTTTCCCTGTCCCAGGGATACAGGGAACGCAGGTCGATCAGTTCCACGGAGATACCCAGGTCGTTTTCCAGGATCTTGGCGGCTTCCCGGGCCAGAATGACGTGACGGGCGTAGGTGACGATGGTCAGGTCTTTGCCCTCGCGCACAATTTTGGCTTTGCCGATGGGAATGCTGTAATCGGTCAAACCCTCGGGCCAGCTCGGCTGCCAACCGTCGCGCGCCTCGATGACATCATAGAGGGTTGCGCCGATGGGAGCGTCGATCATGCGGCGCAACTCGCGTTCGTCTTCCGGTTCGCCCGGAATCAATTCCTCGCCCTTCGCCCGGATCAGCATCTTGGGGTACAGGTACATCACCGGATTGGGATCCTTGATGGCGGAAATCATCAACCCATAGGCGTCTTTCGGCGTTGAGGGCAAGACGATCTTCCAGCCCGGGATATGCGAGGCCATGGATTCAAAACTGTGAGAGTGGTACAGGGACCCGTGAATGCCGGCGCCCACGTTGGTCATGACGACCATGGGCAGGTTGTACTCGCCGTTGCCGGACCAGTAGGTGTTGCCGGCCAGCTTCAGCAGATCGATGGTGTTGAAGATGTAGTCGCCGAACTGAATTTCGGCCACGGGTTTTTGTCCGGCCAACGCCAGACCGATGGCGGCGCCGATGATACCGCGCTCATCCAGGGGTGAGTTCCAGGTGGTTTTCAGGCCTTGGGTGGCCGTAAACACACCGCCCAGGGGAGGGCCCACGTCCTCACCGAAGATATCGGTGACACCCAGGTGCTCTTCACCGTAATGCAATGCCATACGAATGGCTTGTGCCATATTGGCCATGAATTGTCCTCCCTAACTCACACGCTTGCAAAGATGTAGTTGTAAATGTCCCCGGGTTCGGGGGCAGGTTCCTTGCGAACCTCTTCCAGCAGTTGAAGCATGCGCCGGGTCTCCGCCTGGTATTTGCGGTCGTAGTCCTCGCGCGTTATCAGGTCCTGCTCGACCAACTTGTCGCGCCAGGCATGTAAACAGTCGGGCTCCTTGCCGTCAGGGATGCGATTGCCGCCGGAGCTGGAGCTGTGCCCGTGCAGGCGCGACACCATAGCTTCCAAAAAGAAGGGCTTGCGCTCCTTGCGCACATAGTCGTAAGCCTTGCTCAGGGCCTCGTAGGAAACTTCCACGTCGTTGCCGTCGATCACTTTGGTTTTCATACCGTAACCGGCGGCGATCTGGGCCAGATTGTCCTGTCCGTGTACCTCGTCGTAATGCGTGGAGATACCGTAGGCGTTATTGGTACAGATAAACAAAACCGGTAACTCGCGATCCTTGATGGTGGACCAGTTCAGGCCCACGTGGAAATCGCCTTCCGCCGTGCCCGCATCGCCGAAAGTTACCACGGTCACGCCGTCGCCGCCGTGTCGTTTCTGGGCATAAGCCGTACCGGGCGCCACCGACATCTGGGTTTGGATGGTAGAGGTTACGGGCACCACATTCCAGGCCTTGCGCGCGTAGTGATTGCAGAAGTTGCGGCCGCCCGAGAAAGGATCGGTGGCGCGGTTATGGGTTTGCCGCAACTGGTCCATGGGATCCATGCCCATGGCGACCATGGTGCTGCCGTTGCGGTAATGGAAGTGAAAAAAATCGTAGTCCAAGCCGTGACCTACCTTGGCCAGCAAGCCCAGCGGAACGTTGAACGCTTCTTCGCCGACCCCGCCCAACCAGAAGAAGGCGTCGGCCGACTTGGACATCTTGGCCATGCGCTCTTCCATACAGCGGGCCGTGATCATGATGTCCAAGATTTTCAACTTTAGCTTTTTGTCCATTTACTACCTCGCGCCGAAACCGGTTCAAAATGCAGCCCGCGGCGGCATGACGCCGCAAGCCGATACGATAGCAGAAGAAAGGCAATGTGTGTGCGGGTAAACGGCAGGGTTTCGACAGTTCAGAATGAGTTCCTTGTGGTCCCAAACCTTATTTGATGACTCAAGGCGTACCCTTGTGCACCTATGGATCGCTTGTTCCGGTTTCGGACAAGTGAATACCATGCATTGAAATTAACAGAAGATAGCATAGGCCGTACCGGCAGAGCAAGCCATTGCGCCCGTGTCGCCGTATCGACATCGACACCCGGCCTTGACGAAATTCACTCTACCTCTGTAGAATGGCTTGCTTCGCAAACGCTTCGGGAGGTCAGTTTTGCAAACGGTAACCATCGATCGATTGAGTGAATACCTGGATCAGGAAGTACAGATCAAAGGATGGGTGCGCTTCCACCGCAAGAGCGGCAAGATCCAATTTATCGTGATCCGGGACGGCTCCGGGTTCTGCCAGACCGTATTCGTCAAGGCGGAACTGGACGAGGAGTCCTGGGAAATCGCCCGCGGCCTGACCCTGGAATCGGCCGTTATTATCGCCGGCACCGTGCAACAGAACCCCCGCAACCAGCAATACGAAGTGCAGGTGAAGAGCCTGGAAGTAGTTCATCTCTCCGAGCCCTTCCCCATCGGCAAGAAGGAACACGGCACCGAGTTCCTTATGGATCATCGCCACCTGTGGTTCCGATCAAAACGGCAGTGGGCCATCCTGCGCATTCGCCACACCATTGTGAAGGCCATCCGCGATTTCTTCGATGAGCAGGGCTTCACGCTGATCGACAGCCCCATTCTCACCCCCACCTCCGCCGAAGGGTCCAGCACCCTCTTCGAGGTGGACTATTTCGACGACAAGGCCTACCTGTCCCAAACCGGCCAGCTGTACCTGGAACCCGCCTGCGCCGCGTTCGGCAAGGTCTACTGCTTCGGCCCCACCTTCCGCGCCGAAAAGTCCAAGACGCGCCGGCACCTGACCGAGTTCTGGATGGTGGAACCCGAAATCGCCTTCGCCCGCCTCGACGATGTCATGAACCTCTCCGAGGATTTCCTGAAATACATCGTGCGCCGGGTGCTGGATCACCGCAAGCCGGAATTGGAAGTGTTGGAACGGGACACGACCAAGCTGGAAAACATACTCAAGCCCTTCGTGCGCATGACCTACAACGAGGCCGTCGAACGCCTCCAGGCGCTGGGCAGTGACGTTGAATGGGGCGAGGATTTCGGGGCCGACGACGAAACCATGCTGACCAAAGAATTCGATCAACCCATTATCGTGCACCGTTTCCCCAAGGTCTTCAAGGCCTTCTATATGGAACCGGACCCCGAGGACGACAAACTGGTGCTGGGCATGGACGTGCTGGCGCCGGAGGGGTACGGCGAGGTGATCGGCGGCGGGGAACGTGCTTCCTCCATCGACTTTTTGCTCTCCCAAATCGCGAAGGAAGAGCTCAACCAAGAGGACTACGAGTGGTACCTGGATGTTCGCCGCTTCGGATCGACCCCCCACGCGGGTTTCGGTCTGGGCGTCGAGCGCACGGTGGCCTGGTTTTGCGGGCTGCCACACGTTCGCGAAACGATTCCCTATCCAAGGATGCTGTACCGCTTGAGTCCCTGATTTTTATCGGGTGTCAACCAAATGAAGAAAGTAGGAATGTTGAGCCTCGGATGCGCCAAAAACCTGGTCGACTCCGAAGTCATGCTGGGCGAGCTGCGCCGCGAGGGCTACAGCTTGACGAACAACGCCGACGAGGCCGATGTGGTCATCGTCAACACCTGCGGCTTTATCGATAAAGCCAAGGAAGAATCGATCGACGCCATCCTGGAAATGGCCGAACTCAAGAAACAGGGCAAGGTAGAGAAGGTCATTGTCTCCGGCTGCCTCTCCCAGCGCTACCACGAGGAAATGGCCGCGGAAATGCCCGAGGTCGATCTCTTCCTGGGCATCAATCACGTGGGCCAAATCCGTGATTTCATGGACGACCTGCGTGCCCGCGAAAACCGCGACGCGCATCCCGATTGGCGACCCGATTTCCTTTACGACGCAAGCTTCGACCGCGTGCTCACCACGCCTTCGCACTCGGCCTATGTCAAGATCTCCGAGGGTTGCGATCACGTGTGCAGCTTCTGCATCATCCCCGGCCTGCGCGGTAAGCACCGCAGCCGCTCCATCGACGACATCGTCGCCGAGGTCACCCACCTGGGCGAACAGGGGGTCAAGGAAGTCAATCTGGTCGCCCAGGACTCCACCTATTACGGCCGCGATCTGGGTTACAAGGACGGCCTGGCTCAATTATTGGAAGCCCTGGCCCAGGTCCCCCACATCGCCTGGGTGCGCGTTCATTATATGTATCCCTACCAGGTCAGCGACCGCCTGCTGGAAGTCATGCGCACCTATCCTAAGCTGTGCAGCTACCTGGACATGCCGCTGCAGCACTGCGACCGCGAAATGCTGTCGGCCATGAGGCGCGGTTCGGGACGCGCCCAGTTGGAAAAGTTCCTGCAACGCATTCGCGACGGGGTGCCCGGCGCCACGCTGAGATCTTCCTTTATCGTCGGTTTTCCCGGCGAAGACGAACGCGCCTTTCAAGAGCTTTGCGACTTTGTTACACAGCAACGCTTTGACTATATCGGCGTCTTCACGTACAGTTTAGAGGAAGGAACCACTGCCCACCCCCTGGGCGACCCAATTCCCCCTGAGGTCAAGGAAGAGCGTAAAGCGCAACTCCTGGCCATTCAGAAAGAGGTTAGCCGCGATAAACTGACCCACAATCTCGGAAAAACTTTTGACGTACTGGTTGAAGGAGTCCATCCCGAAACCGAGCTGTTGTTGCGAGGCCGCCACCAAGGCCAGGCCCCTGAAGTCGACGGCGAGGTTTTCATCACCGAGGGCACCTGGCGACCGGGCGACATTATTCCCGTGAACATTGAGGAAACATTCGATTACGATATGGCAGGACGTGTCATAGGAGGGATGGACGTATGAGACTCGCTTTTGTGTTTGGATTACTACTCGCCGCTTCCGGCGCCTTTGCCCAGACCAAGGTTACGGCCTTCGGCACCGTACTGGACCAGGACGGAAAACCCGTCGCCGGCGCCGATGTGAAAATTTCCGTTGCCGGCACCAATCTCCAACAGACTTTGAAGACCAACCGAAAAGGCAAGTTCAATGCCTTCAAGATCAAGCAGGGTGAAATCACCGTGGTGGTCAGCAAAGCCGGCTACCAGACCAAGGAATACACCTACGATCACAAAAAAGTCCGTGAAACCATCAAGATCCAGTTGATGGCAGAGGGCAAGTCCCTGGCCGATGTCAAGGTCCGGCCCAAATTGAAGGGCGTGGTCAAGGACACCAAGGGCAAGATTCTGGGCGAGGTGACGCTGAAGTTTTCCATTAAGGGCATAGACGACTATGGTCAAACCATCACCACCGGGGCCGACGGCAAGTTCGAGGTTGAGGGCGTGGCCAACAACCTGATCGAAGTCTACGCCAAGAAGGACGAGTATCGCGACCAGATCTACCGGGTGCGCATGGCCGAGAAAGACGAGAAGATCGACGACTTCAAGATGCAGACCTTGAACGAGGCCTACGCCGAAATGGGCATCGATCCCTCGACGACCAAGAAGAAGCCCAAGGACCTGGCCATCGACTTCTACAACGAAGCCGTTCCCTTCTACCAACAGAAGAAATGGTCCGCGGCCGAGGAAATGGCCAAGAAGTCGATCGAGCAGGACCCCACCTTGGAAAACTCACTGAAACTGCTTGTTTGGGCCAACAAAGAACAAAACGATTGGAAGGAAGTCTTGCAGTACGGTCAGTCCTACCTGAAGCTGAAGCCCGAGGACAAGAACGTGATGAACGTCACCATCTACGCGGCCGAGACGGTGAAGGACAAAACGGCTCTGAAGGAACTCAAAGAGCTGGCGCGGGCTTCCGGCAGCCTGGACCCTTCCGGCATCTTCAACCAGGCGGTCGAGAAGATCAACGCGGGTGACGACGCCGCCGCGGGTCCCCTGCTTCTGGAAGTGATCGAAATCGACAGCACCTTCGCGCGGGCCTACTTCGAACTGGGCAAGATGAAAACCCGCGAATTCGAGTTCGAGGAAGCCATCAAGTACTTGAAGCTTTACCTGAAAAACGCGCCCAAGGGCGACAGATACCGCAAGGAAGCTGAGGACCTGATCCTCACGCTGGCAGAATAGGAGAAAGGTCCGTTGGGACCGTTTTTCCTTGTTCACACACGGGGCGGGCGCATACCCGTCCCGCTTTTCTTTGTAAGGCTTGAAGCCTGAGGCTTTTCTGGGGGAGTTCATGGCATTGAAGCCGTTTATCCGAAAGGAATTCAAAAACAGGTGGGAGGGCCGCGCCCCCCTGTCGCCGAGGGCCGTGCGCCTTTTGGCCGGCAGGGGCATTCAGGTTCTGGCCGAACGTTCCGAGCACCGCTGTTTCAACGACACGGCCTATGAGGACGCCGGTGCGATACTGGTGGACGACGATGCCGAGGCGGAACTGGTGATGGGCATCAAGGAACCCAAAATCGGCCTGGTCAAAAGCCGCCAGGTACATTTGTGCTTCAGCCATACCCACAAGGGACAGAGTTACAACATGGGCCTGCTGAAGCGATTCATCACCGAGGGCTGCACCCTCATCGATTACGAGGTGATGAAGGATCAAAACGGTACTCGCACCATTGCCTTCGGCCGCTACGCGGGCATCGCGGGTGCGGTGGATACCTTCCATGTGGCCGGTCTCAAGTTCCGAAAAAAGGGGCGCTGCTCGGTTTTGGACCATGTTTGCATGACCCACAACTACCAACATATCGAGAGCCTGAAACAGGCGTTAGGTAAATTGGACGCGTATGAGGGAGAACCGCCCCAAGTCCTGATCACCGGCACGGGCAACGCGGGCAAAGGCTGCGTGGAAGTCTGCGAATGGCTGGGCCTGCCGCGCATCGATATCGACGTGGTCGGTACGAACGCCGCACCGCCGGGCCCCTGGCACGCGGTGGCGGGCACTTCCGATATCGTCCGCAAGCGTGACGGCGGGCCGTTCGACAAGGCAGAATACCGTAAATACGGCCTGGAACGTTACGAAAGCGACTTTGACCGCTTTTTCGGGCATTTCGACATTCTTTTACAGACGCCTTACTGGGAGGAAAAGTATCCCTCTGTACTGAGCGTCGACACCATGCGGGCCAACGAGCAGAAGCTGCCGCCGGTGGTGGGTGATATCTCCTGCGATATCAACGGCAGTATCGGCTGTACCTTGCGCGAATCCACCATCGATGAACCGGCGTTTACCTACAACGTGGCCCGTCACGAGATTGTGGACGGCGTCTCCTTGGACGGCCCTACCGTGATAGCCGTCGGTCATCTGCCCTGCGAACTGAGCGTGGACGCCACCTACCACTTCAGTTCCATCCTGGTAGACAAAATGGAAGAACTGACCAACATCGACCTGGACAAGCCCTTGGAAGAATGTGGTCTGGGCCGGGAGTTGCGCGAGGCGACGATCGTCTACCGCGGTGACCTGACACCCAACTTCGCCTATCTGCGCGAATTCTTGGACTGACGGCCTGAAAATATAACGGCCCACCTGCCTCACTAAAAGTCGCCGAAAGTGAGAAGGTGGGCCTTAGGGCAAAGGACCGAGTATAGTAAAGAAAAGCAAGGTGTCTTCGCCGTGCTTCAGAGGGGTTATAAAAAGTGCACATTGAAGACCTGAAGACCCGGTGACAAACCGCGGCCCTCCGAGTCGCGTGCTATGACGACGTGGGAGGGGGGACGCGCCCCGGAAGGCAGCGGTTTGTCACCGAGTCCTCATAATTATCAGCGGAATCTGAAGACAAAAAGGCTCAAGTTTTTTTATTTTTTTTAGCACCGGCTGTATTTTTTTGAGAAGTCAGGGCCTGTCCAGGCTTAATGATGTCGGGCAGCGGGCACGGCGGCTACCTGGATGCCGTCGTCATAGATAATCAACCCCGGATTGCGGGCGGTTATCATCTCGACATAAATATCGTTGTTCTGCAAGACGGCGACGATTTCCCAGACGCGGTCCAGATACCCCCGCGCTCCCTGATGGAACCAACAAACAGCGGTTTCGAAACCCTCGTGCTCCAAGACCTCGGGTTCATCGAGATGCGCCTCGAACCAGTCCAGGAGTTCCTCCAGGATTTCCTGTTCCCAGCGCATCAGTTCAAAACGGTCACGCAGCTAATAAGCAGCGCCGAAAATACCCAGGCGAACACGCCGTGCATGCGGAGCCTGAAAGGGAGAAACGAACCGAACAAACATGCCTGCCTCCTCGTCCTCGAAGCATGGGAACGGCGCCGGAAAACCGGGCCTGTACCTGTAAAGGCGAAGTTGAACGGTAAAAAGGATCAAACGAGCCGGTTTTTCCCCAAAAAACCAAAAAGAGGTTTTCTTTGACGGGCGATTGATTTAGAATACGCGCTTGCGCGTGCCTCAATAGCTCAGTTGGTAGAGCGTCGGATTCGTAACCCGAAGGTCTCCAGTTCGACTCTGGATTGAGGCACCACTTTTTTCCTTTCGGAAGTGGTTGGTACCCATCATGTTAGCGGTTTTTCAACCTTTTTTTGGCCGCTGCGAAATCGATCACTTTCGGGGGGTGTACAAGGATTGTACAAGAATTTGCCTTTGTACCCTCCGAATTGCCGACGGCTGCCGGCGGTTCAAGGTCCTCATTGAGTGACGCGGTGGCCGGGTCTAATTGGTTCAAGAGATGGCCGTAAACGTCGCGAACCATGGCTTTGGAGCGATGGCCCATGAACTTCCGGGTCGTTTCGGTGTTGCCGGTTTTGGCCAGTATCAGGCTCCCGGCAAGGTGCCGAAGTTGGTAGGCGGGTTCGAAGGGCGGCAGGCCCTGTTTTTTCTGGATGGTCGTCCACCATGTTTTTGGAGGACCGGTAGACAATTTGGTCCCGACTCTTCATTTGGTTCCTTATGAATTAGGCAGGGCCTACACTCCCGCCTCGGACGATGTTGCATGCTGTCAATATCAGTCCGCGCCAGGGCACCAGGTGATGCGCTCGCGCCGGCTGATGGCTTGTTCCTTGTTGAGCCGGAGAAGACCCGAATGATTTTTTAAGGACCAGGCGCGGCGGCGCTGCGCTTCGGTGAGTTTCAACCCCTCCACAAAGTGAAGGTCATACGAAGGCTGCTTTGCGACCGGTGCTGGGGATTCTAATCCGAGTTTCAACCCCTCCACAAAGTGAAGGTCACGGCGGCCAGGTGCTCTCCAGCCCTCTTACTTAATTAAAAACCAAATCCAGAAAAAGTTTTAATCTTTTTCCAAAAACTTCCAGGCGGTGGTAAACGAAATACCCGTTCGAGGGCCACAACATGAGTTCAGAAATAAGTTGAAGTGAGCGATGGAAACCCAGTCGCAACGGCTGAGGGTCCCCATCGCGAACCCTCAGCCATTGCCGAGGGATGAGAGTTCGTCCGGGCGGATCACCGCCTGACCCCATGGGTGCGTTGTATTATTCATTGCCACCGGGGGGTTTGGGTGGATCATTGTCACAGTCAGGCCCTGCAATTAAATGGGTGCGGATCTTCATGGTTGCCTCCAAAGAAATCGCTCCACGAGGGAGCCTTAAGGAATTTAGATCAAGTGCACATGCAGTATAGTACGTCTCTCGCTCTTTTTCTGTCGGCATCTCCGAT